>JADFLZ010000305.1 GCA_022564135.1 Candidatus Zixiibacteriota bacterium | reverse complement strand
AAAGTGCGGCAGACTGAAAGCGGTAGAGCTGTTTAGACCAAAATAAAATTTGGAACTGCTCATACTGATTTCTGCCTGATTGCTGTTAACCGCACTTAACGTCCCGGTAACTTCTTCCACATTGGCAGCTTCATTACTGAGAGCAACCTGCAAGTGAAAAGTATCTCCGGGAAAAGGGGTGGTGCCTTCTATAATATACTTATCTTTAATTTCAAAAACAGCCAGACCCGGAGGAGGAATAAAGTTTAAGACTATTGAAGCATCCGGCAGACCGTTGCCATAGGCGTTGTCTTCGCCGGCAGCTCCCAGGTCCTGGCAGGAATTGATTATGGCCTGTTTGATCTGTTCGACTGTGGCATCGGGATTGTATTCTCTGATTAGCGCCACCAGACCGGCCACAAACGGCGCCGCCATCGAAGTTCCTGTCATAAAGCCGTAGCCGCCGTCTCTGCTGGCCGAACGAACCAGAACGCCCGGTGCCACGACTTCGGGTTTGATTTGCATGGTATCACAGGATGAAGGTCCCCGGCTGGAGAAGTCACCAATGACCTTATTATTATCAACAGCCCCGACTGAAAAACTGTTTAAGGGTGTAGCGGCTCTGTCGGCCGGGTCACGCATAGTCTGGGGGTTGGGGCCTTCGTTGCCTGCTGCAAAGACTGTAACAATACCGGCCTCTTCAACATTATCTATTACTTCCCAAAATGTTTCGGTACAAGGGGTGAAAAGTCCGCGCGGCACGCCCCAGCTGTTAAGGATTACATCCGGAACATCATTGGTCGTGTTTACGTCGCCGTCAGGATTAAGAACCCATTGAAAGGCAGCCAGAATATCACTGATGGTTGAGGGCAGCGGCTGTCCCTGGTCAATTACGCCCGCTGTTATCCACTGAGCATCAAAGGCTACGCCGATGGTGTCGGCGCCATCAGAGCCTACCATGATACCCATGGTATGAGTGCCATGACCGACTTTGTCTGTCGGCAGGCTGTCCGGAGTAACATTAGAAAACCAGGCAGTGGACAGCGAAGTACCGTGTCCGCGCCATTTTATATTCAGCGCCGGGTGGTCGACTTCAACACCGGTATCAAACGAACAGACAAGTCTGCCTTTGCCGGTTAGTCCGCGACTCCAAAGCGAAGGAATATTCAGCATCTCAATATGACTGGAGACACCGCTTGAGAGAGCCGGCGCCGAATAAGATTCTAGCGGCTGATCATAGCTGAGCGAAACATCCGGAACTACATACGAGATATTTTTAAACTGTTCGAGAGCTTTTAGTTTGCTGACCGGCAGAGTCGCCTTGAAGGCCGGCACAATCCAGAATCTGGTCGGCGGTTCTGAGGCGTAAAAATTGAGAAATCTTTCTAACTCAACCATCTCTGTTGTTTGAAATTCACGTAAATTCTTTGAGACAAGTTTAATTCGGTCATGACGGGTCAGAATGAGTTTCGAAGGAATCGCCGCCAGTTTGCTGCTGGTATTTCCTGTTTCTGCAAAAATGACAATATCAACCAGACTGTCACTCAGACCTGACAATTTGGAAGCAGCCAGACTATTAAGCTTAGTGGACAAAATCGGGCTGGCTGAATCAGCAGCGGACAGTCCTGTAACCGTCACTAATATCGCAATTATAAAAGTTGTAAATTTTCCGATTCTCATCTTTCTCCGATCTGTTATCTAATGAGTCAAAAGAGCAAAGGCTATGCCGTTGCCTGAGCCTGCAAAAGTTTGCGCTATAATGGAGTGAACTGTAGAGTCTGCCCCAAAACCGACACCGCAACACATTGCCCCACAATGACTTGGATTGATTTGCCGGAGCGGACTTGCAACTTTGGCAACTAATTGGATAAAAACCGGTATGCACCGAATTTGTGTCCGCGGTAAAAGAAAAGCACAGTCTGCAAAATATTACAGAACCGCCTTCAATTTGATATATTGATTAATATGCAGCAGAGACTTGCGAATTTTTACAAGAACAACATGGCCATAATCTGGATTATATTGGCTGCCCTTCTGCTCAGAATTGTCTATTTAATAATCTACTCGAGTATGCCCGAGTGGAATATGCTGACAGTTGATAATCAGTATCATTTCAACTGGGCCAAAGATATTTCATCCGGAAATATATTCGGAGATACGACATATTTTCGCGCACCATTTTATATTTTTTGTCTGGCCCTGGTTTTTTCTCTTTTCGGAGCAACGCTAACTGCCGCCAGAATTTTTGGTCTGGTCATCGGTCTGGTCTCTGTGCTGCTTACTTTTTTGACAGGTAAGAAACTGTTTAGCCAACGAACCGGTCTGATAGCAGCAGCGATTCAGTCTGTCTATCCTCTGATTTTATATTTTGAGTCAGAGCTGCTGCTTGATCCGCTTTTCATGCTGCTGCTGCAGCTGTCGGTTTACTTCTTTGTCCTCTGGTATAAAAAACAAAATTTGTCGAGTCTTGTCTGCATGGCGATATCGCTTGGCCTGGCATCTATTACCAGACCAACGGCGCTGTTGTTTCTGCCGCTGGTCGTTTTGTTTTTATACTTCAGCAGCACACTCTGGAAGCAAAGAGTAAAAATTATTGCTTTGTTTGCTCTCTTGCTGGCTCTGATAATTTTGCCGATTACGATTCGTAATTATGTTGTAGGCGGAGAAATTGTTTTGATATCATCTCAAGGTGGTATCAATTTTTACATCGGCAATAACAGACAGTCTGACGGAGTTACTGCCGCCATGCCTGAGCCGCTTGGTCATAACTGGAAAATTGATGATATCCGTTATCTGGCCGAGTCTGAGACAGCGGGCGAATTAAAATCGGGGGCGCTCTCTGATTTTTGGTACGAGAAAACTTTTACTGAGATTTTTGAGAGGCCGCTGCAATGGGGCGCGCTGTTATTAAAAAAGTTCTATTACAATTTTTCTAATCGTGAAATTTCCAATAACAGAAATCTGGGGTACTTTTTTTCTCAGCACTCACTTCTCAAATTTAGTTATTTTCCGTTTGCGGCCCTGTTAGCGCTGTCAGTTCTGGCCGTTGTCAGCGGCTACAAGTCTCACTGGGGAGTCCGACTGCTGCTTATTTTGATTTTCTTCTATTCAGCTGCTGTCGCTCTCTTTTTCTTCAGCAGCCGCTTTAGACTGCCGCTTCTGCCTTTCTATATCATCCTGTCCGCGGTGGGCATAGAAAGTTTGTTGAGGTTTTCAAAGCAGCACTATCGCAAATATTTACTGCCTGTAACTCTGGCTGCACTGGCGGCTATCTTTTCGACAGCACCGATAGCACCACTTCCGGCAGGCAGACAGCCGCAGCATCTGGTTTCGCTCGGCCTGTTCCATTATGCAAATGATGACACTAGCGCGGCTATCGGCTACTTTCACAGGGCCGCTAAAATTGATTCGACTTTCCCGGAGCTGAATCTCAATATCGGCGCCTGTCATCTTCGCTTCAAGAATCTTGACAGCTCCATTTTTTATTTCGAAAAAGAAATCAAAGCACACCCGAAGCGGGCTCTGGGATATAGCAATCTGGCCGGCATATACCTCGTACAAGAAAAGTGGGACAAAGCCTATAGTAATGCAACCAGGGCGATCGAACTAAAACCGTATCGCTCTGACGCTCATACCATAAGACTAAGAGCTGCCGCGAATATAGCAGACATTAATACTGATTCTCTGGCAGCCATTGCAAGCTATGCC
>JADFLZ010000021.1 GCA_022564135.1 Candidatus Zixiibacteriota bacterium | reverse complement strand
ATATGTTGAGTCAATAGTCCTATATTCTTTACCATACTCTATACCTTCAACAGATCTACCTGCACCATAACCTGCAATAAATAATTTATCCCAAGGGAATTTCCTCCAATCTTCACCTTCTTCATTTCTATTAACTTCATTTATATAATATCTTTGCTCTACTCTTTCGAAGTTCAATTTTTCGTAGAGTTTTAATTCTGTCAGAATAAACCATTTCTCCCCGTTCTCTTTCGTAAACTTTATTTCTATACTCGCATGGTCTTCATTTGCTCTGATAAAATCACCAGGAAGCGCCCGCATCAGCCCACCGGCACTCGCTTCGTCGCAAAGCCCCATGGCAATGCTTCGTAAGATTGAGGACTTACCAGTAGCATTATTGCCTGCAATTAATAGCGAGGGATGTGAATCACCTAGCTCAATGATTTCATCAACAAAACAGCGTATATTATTCAATGTTATCTTGGAAATATACAAGTTGAACCTTTTTAATTATTTGTATTCACTAAATATTCGACTATTTCCTTTTGCGTTCTTTCCAAGTCCTTCAAGTGTGTGAGCATCCGAAAATAAAGTTCGAGCCAAAAATTCTCTCTCGGCAGTTCCAAGTCGTTTTTGCCTTTCGACAGAGACCCTCACTCTACCTTCCTCAGGATCTCCTTCGGCATACGTCACAGGGCTGCTACTATCACGGACCTCAATTCCTAACAATGCTTTATGGCAAAGAATATCAAGCTTATGGGGCGGCATTTTAGGGATTTTTAGCTCTAATCCATTAGACCCGTCCACATGAGCTAAAACGCCAATTCCATTATACTTCTCTATCAGATTAAGACAATCCAGCATAGATGTTTGGCATCTAGCATTATTGGTAGCTTTTTCAACTATCGTTAACTTTCCAAAGAAATCTGACAAATCTTCGATTGACTCAAAATAAACTAGTAGATGACCTTCGGGGGTTGAAAGTTCTACTCCAGGAATTATGACAATGTTTTTTTTAGACCTTCCTGTATCCCACTCTTAACGTTTATTATTTCGTTGTGATCTGTAATAGCACAAATGCTAATGTTTTCAGACTCTGCAGTTTCAACAATCGCCTTTGGAGTCAAGTTTGTATCGGAAACATCTAGTGACCCGCCATAAGAATGAATGTGTAAATCTGATCTATAGAAATTTGCTCCGCATGATACTTGATTTATTTATTCTAATATATTCAAACCTTCTCCACTTAATTATTACTTCATTAAGAAAAACCTACGTCAGTCTGAAGCCGCCGTCGGCCAGAATCGTCTGACCGGTAACCCAGCTCGCTTCCTGACTGGCCAGAAAAGCCACCACATTGGCCATTTCCTGAGGTGTGCCGACCCGACCAAGAGGCGTCCGCTTACTGGCTTCTTTGAGCATATATTCAAAATTCGGGAATATTTTCAGTGAATCGGTAGAGATAAATCCGCCCGAAACACAATTGACATTTATTTTTTTAGGCGCCAGTTCAACCGCCGCATACTTGACGATAGTTTCAATGGCAGCTTTGGAAACGCCTATAGAAGCATAACCCGGAATGTAAGACGACGAACCAATCGATGTCAGCGCCACTATGCGGCTGTTCTCGGGCATTATCGGCACCGCCAGTTGTATACATCTCAAAAAAGCGCGGGCATTGGTGTCCATTGCTATTTGCCAGGCCTTGTCATCGACTTCCAGCAAACTTGAGTAAGTACCGAGTGCGGCGTTTGAAATAAGAATATCGAGTTTGCCGAATTTCTTTTTTATTTTGTCAAAAATTGGCGCCAGCTGTTCAGCCTTGCCCATGTTGGCCCGGTGCGCATAGCATTCCGTGCCGTTGCTTTTGATTTTTTCTATAGCTTCATCAGCCGAGTTGCGACTGCGGAAAAAATTTATGACTACGTTCGCCCCGCCTTTGGCCAGCGTTTCTGCTATTGCCAGTCCGATACCGCGTGTGCCGCCGCTTACAAAAGCGGTTTTGCCCTTAAAATCCATTTAATATCCTTCCATCATGTTCAAAACAAATACTTTTTTAGATTACGTCGCTGCCTCTTTGAGATTCAATCTCTTCGGCCAGTTCATCAAGTTTTATGCTTTCAAAAGTCGTGTCAAATAAGCGGTCGTAATTTCTTAGCAGCTTCTCGCCGAATTTATCGAGACTAACTTTTTTGCCGGTCTCTTTTAAGACAGAGGTCATAATAGTGGCACTCAAACCACAAGGGTTAATCTGCTCGAATTCTGCAAGATTCGTATTCAGATTGATGGCCACCCCGTGAAATGTAATCCAGTTTTTGACTGCGATGCCAATCGAAGCAATCTTGTGCTCACCTACCCAGATTCCGGTATGTTCATTGCCGCGCTTAGCGCTGATATTGTACTCTTTCAAAGTGTCAATAACACCGGTCTGGATATTGGTCATAAATTTGCGCAGGTTTTTGCCTCGTCTTGAGAGATTGAAAATAAAATAGGCCACCAGCTGCCCCGGCCCGTGGTAAGTGACGTCTCCCCCGCGCTCGATAAAAACCGGCTGCGCAGATAGACCTTCAAAGTTTTCCTTGTGAGCGCTACGGCCGACTGTCACCACCGGCGGATGTTCCACTAACATAATAATGTCGCGGCTGAGTCCCTCGCGGCGCATTTTGACTAAACCCCGCTGCCAGCTAAGGGCCCGGTCATAGTCAATACGCCCGAGATTCATAGCCCAACCGACAGAGCTGTGCTGTAAACCAACCATAGCAGCTAACGAAGCTGAAGCACTAATTTTTTGGGGTCTGCTAAATATTCATGTACGCGGTGCAAAAATTGGACCGCAATGTGGCCGTCTATTAAGCGATGGTCAAACGAGACACAAAAAGTCGAAACGTCCCTGATAACAATTTCACCGTTGACCACCCAGGGTCTTTTGGTAATGGCGTGCACACCCATAATCGCCACCTGCGGCTGATTGATAATCGGAGTCGAGGCGGTGGCCCCGAACATTCCGGCATTGGTCACCGTAAAGGTGCCGCCGCTGACATCATCGGGCATTAATTTATTCGTGCGCGCCTTGTTGCCCAGCTGGTTTATCTCAACCGCCAGTTCAACGATCGTCTTTTTGTCGGCGTCTTTTATTACCGGAACTATCAAGCCATCTTCACGCGCCACGGCGATGCCGACATTGTAATAATTTTTGACGATTATTTCTCTGTCGGTCAGTGAAGCGTTCATTAAAGGAAACTCTTTCATGGCTGTAGTAGCGGCCTTAATGATAAAAGGCATAAAAGTAATGTTGGCGCCGTAGGTCGCTTTGAAATCAGCTTTGATCGAATTGCGGTAAGTGGCCAGTTCGGTAAAATCAATATCTTCGAAAGTCGTCACATGGGGCGAGGTCCGTTTGGACATGACCATATGGTCGGCAATCATTTTGCGTGCACCCTGAAGCGGCGTGCGGGTTTCTCTCTGCTCAGCAGGTAGTGGCTGAAAAACAGGAATCTGCACTTCGATTTTTGGCTTTTGCGGCTCTGCTGCCGGAGCGGCTGCGGCCATCCTGCCTGCCCCTGCAGAAAACGGCGTCGGAGGTGCCGGAGCTGCTATCGGGCCGGCTGTAAAGCCTTTGCCCTGTGAGCGGGTTTCGACCGCCCGGGTGACATCGTCGACAACTATCAGACCATCTTTGCCGGTCGGAGTGATAACCAGCGGATCGAGCGAATACTCACGAATCATCATGCGAACTTTGGGGGACATTTTGCCCTTGCCGATGGCAGCGGTGGCATTAACCGGAGGAGCAATAGTGGCCGCCACGGCACCCCCTCCTGAGCCTGCGACTGTTGCTACTGCCGCTGCCGCTGGAGCAGTGACTTGAGCTGGCTGGGCTTTGGTCTCGGCCGTGCTGCCTGAGCCTTTGACAGCATCACCGCTGCCGTCATCTATGATCGCTATGCGGGCGCCTACTGGTACTACTTCACCCTCTTTTACCAGAATCTCTTTTAAAATACCGTTCACTTCGGACGGGATTTCTATATTGACTTTGTCAGTCATCAGCTCGACTAAGGGCTGATTTAGCTCTATTTTATCGCCTATTTTGACTTTCCATTCCAGAATCGTGCCCTCGAGCACAGATTCACCCATTTGTGGGACTACTACTTCAACAGCCATATTTTTAACCTCTCGGCTTTGTCATTCCCGCTTCAGTCCCTGTTTGGGGGCGTAGGCGGGAATCCACCTTCATATTTTCAATTAGTAGGGGCTGAATATATTCAGCCCCTACGCCGGAACAATAAACAAAAATCGAATAATCTAGTCAAGCTTGAGGAAAATAAGCCTAATTTTGCAGAAAAGGCCGTCGTGTTGAGCGGAATCAAAAGGTGAGCCGCCCATTATCCCGTAATGCGGTTGAGTCGTTCAAAAAAAGAGGCTTACTAACGGCCAAATCTGTAAATCAGGCCCCCTGATAGTGACCCTTCAAAGGCACCACCTGCTTTACCGATTCTAAATGAAATATCGGTGTCAACCCTATTGTTGATCCGTATGCGAGTCTGCTGGAGAAATCCCATTCGATCATAAAAACCGGCGGACAGTCCCGTAAACATGCGCATGTTGCTTCCGGCAGGGTAACCAAATCCTAAATCGAATAATCCACCTCCCGAAATTAGAGGCGTGTTCTCCCCAAAGCTGAATATAAAATGAACCTTCTTTATGTTTCCCGCACGCACGTGACCGGATATTGAAATCTTTTCGCGCAAGCCATCGAAACTAATTGGAACATGTCCGAATATGACACCTAAACCAATACCCCCTTTCCTCCCTTCATAGCTGAGGTTTGGATTGAAATATTCAAAATCAAGTTTCATTTCGGCTGCAGGTCCGGTCCTGCTCTCCGCGAAACGTGCCTTGCTTGCCCGCCAGTAACCTCCTCGAACGCCAATAACGATGTGCGTACTATCCTGCGGATTGAGCGTCCAGGTGGCTATTCCGCTCACATCTTTAAAGGAACTCTTCTCCGTTCGTATCGCGGTGCCGTCACAGCTACGCAAGACAGATGCCACTTGTCCGGTTCCGCCGTACACTCCCACCGATAAGTTGCTGGAATCGGGGTCATCCGGGTAATAGCCAACCGGTAGAACTAAAATAAATGAAACCATAAAGACATGAAGTGGTGGCTTCAAAGCTCGTGTTAAAATGGCTGCTATTTTTTTCATTTTATCACCCTCCTGTTTATGCTGCCCCTCAATACAAGCCTGACAGAATTTACTCGGCCATTTTCAGCAGGAATCTTTCGATCTGCCGCCGGTGTCTCAAAATATGGACAATGGCGTGTTCTAACAGCTGTTCCAGATCATAAGTCACGCCCCAGCTGACTTTCATCGACACGGCCTGTATTTCTTCATCAGACATCTGCCACTTGCCTTCCAGCGTTTGGGCAGTATAGACAAGCATGGCATCGATTTTTTCGGCTGCTTCCTGACACCCAACCGGCACACTTTCCGGCCTTGCCGACGGCATGCCAAAGGCGTCTCGAAAATAGTCGGCATAACCGTAGCCGGCCCGCACCACATGGTAGATTATGGTTTGGATGGAGCGGCAGTCATCGTCTTTTGTTTCGGTGTCTAAAATGCGATCGAAGTCTTCTTCGGGGATATGCTCTATAACGCTTTTGAGTGTTTCAGCGGCGCGCTCATATTCATCCATCATGGCGCCCACTCCGCCTTTGCGATATTCCTTTTTCATAGATATCAGGATAACATTTCAAGTTTATAGAGTCAACTAGGAGTCAAGGGGTGGGACACCTCGCCCTTTTTCTCCGGCCTACTTTATTAATAGCATTTTTTTCGATGCCTGAAAGTCATCACCACGCAATCTGTAGAAATAAACACCTGTTGAAAGTTCATTCCCTTCGACATCATTTCCATCCCAAATAACTTTGTATACTCCTGCACTTTTGATTTCGTCTACTAATGTCCTTACTTTTTGACCCATCAGATTAAAAATTTCAATAGTCACTCGTGAACGGTAGGACAATGAGTAGCTAATAGTCGTACTTGGATTGAATGGATTTGGATAATTCTGACCAAGTTCATAATTCTCCGGAAGTGAAGGCATACTTTCATCCTCTAAATCAGTTGATATCCCTTTCGTCCACATTGCAATATTTGAAGACACTTTGTCTCCGGCGATTAAAATTTGACCTCCTACAGCCAGACTTGCATCATATCCAACCATGGCATCGACTGAGTATTCGACACCTGAACCAAGTGAGTTCCAATAAGTTCCATCCCATGCTGCAATTGAATTTGCACTTACGTCTCCAGCCGAATCAAATACACCTCCTGCAAAGAGTTTGCCTGCAAACGTTGCCAGACTAAAAACACCTTCCCTACCACTTATTCCTGAACCTAATGGTGACCAAGTTGAACCGTTCCATGCAGCAATCTGACTTATTTCTACTCCACCAGCAGTACTAAATCTTCCACCGGCTATCAATTTCTTATCATATACTAACAAATCATAAACTTTTGCGTTCATTCCAGACCCCAGAGATGTCCAATTGTTTCCATCCCAAGCCGCTATGTACTTTGTATCGAATCCGCCAGCAGATAAAAAGAACCCACCGGCAATTAACTTTCCATCAAATACTGCTAAAGCGTTTACGCCATTACCAACACTCAACCCTGATCCCAAAGGAGACCACGAATTACCGTCCCATGCTGCAATAAAATTTGCACTCTCATCGCCGGCAATAGTAAATCGGCCTGCAGCAATTAGCTCACCTTTATAAACAGTTAGTGCATTGATAAAGTGATTTGTTTCTTTATTAAAGCGCGACCATGACAATCCATCCCAAGCAGCTAAATACATAGCACTGTCGCCACCGGCCTCTCTAAATGATCCTCCAGCGATAAGTGTTCCGTTAAAGACAGTCATGGCTGAAACTAACTGATTTTCTCCGAATCCAGATCCCAATGATGACCAAGAAGAGCCGTCCCAGGAAGCTATACTATTTGCTGCTGCATTACCTGCCGTTGTAAAAGCGCCAGCGGCAATTAGTCTATTCTCATAGATTGCAAAATCCCGTATGAACTCATTCATACCTGACCCCGTATTGGACTCTAAGGCAGACCATGAACCATTTTCCCAAGCGGCTAAGTTATTACTACCAACATCGCCAGCGGCATAGAATTGGCCAGCGGCTATAAGCTTATTTGCAAAGACTGCTAATGAATATACATAGGCACCTGTACCGGACATTCCCGTTTCAAGAGATGACCATCTGGAACCATCCCAAGCCGCTATTTTATTGGTTTCGACACCATCGGCGGTTGTAAATTTTCCACCAGCAACAAGCTTGTTATTATGCACTGCTAAACTTAAAACCCAATCGTTCATTCCTACTCCAAATGTTGACCACCTGGACCCGTTCCACGAAGCGATTCTTCCCACACTGATTTCTCCTGCTCTAAAAAGAGTTCCTGCTGCTACTAATTCGTTGTTGTAAACTGTAAGAGCAGAGACCCATCCAGAAGTTCCCGAAGCAAGAGAAGACCACGAAGAACCGTCCCACTCCGCTATCGGACCAGTGCTGATGCCACCTGCTTGAGCAAATAAACCTCCCACATAAAGCTTATCACCATGTACGGTTAATGCTTGAACTTTTGCAGTTACTCCCGAGCCCAATGTTGACCAGGAATTTCCGTCCCACGAAGCAATTCTATTCATACTGCCGTTTCCAACTTCATTAAAGTCACCACCTACAATAAGTTTGCCCTGATAGACAGTTAAAGCATAGACTCTCGGCGACTTTATTCTGCCTGCAATTTCTGACCAAGTTGAGCCGTCCCATGAAGCGAGCCCATATGCATTGACGCTGCCCGCAACCGTAAATTCACCGCCAACGATTAAAATATTGTTATATACAGTTAGTGCTAAGACCCTGCCATTAACTCCCTTGCCTAAGGATTCCCAATTCGAGCCATCCCAGGAAACAATGTGTTTCGTGTCGATTCCGTTGACGTTTCCCAATTCACCACCAACTATGAGTTCGCCATCATACACTGCTACTGCCCTAGACACATTGCTCATACCTACCATATGAAAGCCACTCGCCCAGTATTCGTCATCCGGGCTATTGGCATGTTCATTCAGCTCTGTTGGTGAAGATAAATTACTAGCATTCAGATTGTCTTGTTTAGTATTACTACCGTCGAATGAGATAATTTCATTGATACTTTCAACCTGGGCGAAAATGGTTGTTTGCTTAAACTCCCCATGTGCGATTACTTGCTCACCAAAAAATACCAATATCGTACTTGAAAATAAAAAGATAAATGAAAGGATTTTCAAACAAACCCTCCAAAATAGTGCTAATTATCGACTCAATAAACCTTGTGAATAAGAAATTAACCTATTTCCAGCATCTTATCAAGGGCTAAGCGGGCTTCGGAGCGTTTGGGTTCGGGGACGACTATCGGTTTGATGTCGGCTAAGTTTTCAAGTGTATAGGCCAGGTCGTTAATGGTAGTGCGGTACATGTTGGCGCAGACCGGGCAGGTCTGGCCGGAGAGTGCGAAAATCTTTTTGTCGGGGTGGTCGTGGGCCATGCGGTTTATCAGGTTTATCTCGGTGCCGATGGCAATAGTCGCGCCGGCCGGAGCACTTTCACAATACTCGACGATGAAACGGGTGGAGCCGACCCCATCGGCAAGTTTGACGACATTGTGCGGGGTTTCGGGATGGACGATTATTTTGACATCGGGATACTTTTCGCGCACTTCGGTGACATGTTCGGGCAGGAAATTGGTGTGGACGTGGCAGTGGCCTTTCCACAGGATAATTTTGGCGCGCTTGACTTCTTCAGCAGATAAGCCGCCATCGTCACGGGAGAAATCCCAGATGACCATTTCTTCAGGCTTAATGCCGTACGTGATGCCGGTGTTGTAACCGAGATGCTGGTCGGGGAAAAAGAATACTTTTTCGCGCTGCTTGAAAGACCACTCCATAGCGGCAGCGGCGTTTGAGGAAGTACAGATAATCCCGCCGTTTTTTCCGGTGAAAGCTTTGAGACCGGCGGCAGTATTCATATACGAGACAGGCGTGATATTTTCGGCACCGCCGATTTCTTCAAGGTAGTCCCAGGCGGCCAGAACATCGGCCATCTCAGCCATGTCGGCCATGGGACAGCCAGCCAAGGGATTGGGCAGGTAGACCATTTTTGAGGTGTCGGTCAGAATATCCGCCGATTCGGCCATAAAGTGCACACCGCAGAAAACTATCGACTCGACATCTGTATTTTCAGCGGCGATTTTTGACAGGCCGTAAGAATCGCCGATATGGTCGGCATACTGGACAACTTCGAGCCGCTGATAGTGGTGCGCTAAAATGGTCAGACGGCTGCCGAGTTTTTCTCTGGCGGCAGTGATGCGGTTTTTGAGGTCGTCCTGTGTCGCCTGACGGTATTCTTGTGGTAATGAAAAGTACACTAATTTTCCTCTTATTGTCGAAACTGCGCTCAGGAAGCGAGTTTCGACCTACTCAATCTAAGCATTAGTCACCCTGAGCCTGTCGAAGGGTGGTTGCCCAAGACTGAGATTGCTTCGTCCCGAAAGAATCGGGACTCGCAATGACAGGTTGAGCGCGCTTCGATGCTTCGACACCCGCGATTAAGTTCGGAACTTTGTCCGCTCAGCATCACTAAATGAGCCATCATAACTTACTAAGCCTTCGCGACTTCATCCCCTTTTTGTTTCTGCTTGGCGATTCTTCTGAGTGCCAGCAGATGTTTATCAGTCGAATGCCCCGGACTGATTTTGGCCTTAGGGTCAATATCATGTTTGGCATTGTTAACCGCAATAGCCACTTCGCCGCAGCCCAAAGAAATAAGTTTAAGCTTGCCGTCGTAGGCTACGATATCCCCGGCCGCAAATACGCCTTTGACGTTGGTGCGCATTCTACTATCTACAACAATGGTATCTTTTCCGAGTTCCAGGCCCCACTCGGTTATTGGCCCCAGATCGGTAATAAAGCCGATACTCAAGACTATTGCTTCAATATCGAGCGTTAGTTCTTCGTCGGTTTTGGTCTGGTGCAATGTTACTTTTTCAACGCCGCCGTTGCCGGAAATCGCTTTGATCTCCCAGAACGGATATTTCATGGTAATTGAGGAATTTTTTACTTTTTCGATGGTGTCCTCGTGGGCCGTAAACATACTGTTTCGGTGGATGTGCGTGACAGATTTTGCCACTTTTTCAAGCATCAGAGAATAATCGAAAGCAGCGTCACCACCGCCGACTATCAGCACATTTTTCTTAATGAAATTTACTATCGGGTTGACAAAATAATAAACACCGTTGCCTTCATACTTTTCAAGATTCTCAATATTGAATTTGCGCGGAGTGTATGAACCCAGCCCAGCGCAAATCACCACGGTTTTAGTCCAGTGTTCGCCTTTGTTGGAAGTAAGCTTGATAAAGCCGTCATTAGTTTTTTCTAAACCGATCACTTTTTCATCCATGCAAAACTTCTGTGGATAGAGACAGGCCTGCTCATACATAACTTTGACTAAGTCTTTGGCCATAATTTTAGGGAAACCGGCCATATCATAAATATATTTTTCAGGGTAAAGCGCAGTCAGTCCGCCGCCCACATCGCCCAGCATGTCGATTACTTTTGATTTCATCAGGCGCAGTCCGGCGTAGTACATGCCGTATAGCGCCACCGGGCCGGCGCCTATAAAAGTTATATCGTAGAGCTCTTTTTCTGCTGCTGCTGTCATTGTGTTCAATTTATCACCTTATTTCAGAAATTACCAATTTCAAATTCAAATTCAAATTCTTGCTTCAATTTTTGAATGGAGTCAGGCCGGCAGGAGTCTGCCGGAATTCAGTGTTTTAGTCGTGACCCGCCGCAGTCTGGCTGGCAAGCTTTGCCATCTGGTCAAAAAGGTCGATTGTTTCAGGTACTTCTTCAAGGCCATACCGGTCAATAAAACGAATTATGCCGTTAATATCAATCAGGAAAACTGACCTTTCGGCGTAGCCTTTGCTTGAGAGCACTCCGTATCTTTTGGAAACTTGTCCATGTGGAAAATAGTCAGACATCAGCGGAAAACTAAAATCTCCGCATGACCTGGCCCAGGCAATGTGACAGGGAATTGAATCGACCGAAACACATAAGAGCTGGCAGTTGCAGTCGTTAAAAAAGCCGATGTTCTCCTGATAGCCGGGCACTTGAACAGAGCAGGCCGGGGTCCAGTCACCCGGGTAAAAGACCAGGACAACATTGTGGCGGCCGCGGTACCAGCCCAGGTTCAGTTCGCCCTCATTATGAGTCGGCAGGGTGAAATCGGGGGCTTGGTCGCCTACCTGCAACTTGCGATTATTTTCTGAAGTTTCGTTCATATCTAAAACTTTAGAGTTGACACTAAACTACATATTTGAATTAATAAAATCAACCGCTTTGCGCAATCGGGCTACCACCCGCTTTTGTCCGACCAGTTCAAGCAGTTCAAACAAGCCCGGGCCGACTGACATGCCGGAAACAGCCAGTCTGGTGGGGTGTATTAATTTCCCGCGTTTTAGATCTTTTTCATCGGCGAGTTTGCTTAACTCTGCTTCTGCTGTTTCTTTGTTGAATTCAGAAAGTTTTTCAAAGCGTTCAGCCAGTTCGGCCAAAAAACCAGCGTTTTCTGGGTTGAATTGTTTTTCGGCAGCCTTCTGGTCGTAGTCGAATTTGTCTTTAAAGAAATAAGCGCCTAACGAAACAAAATCTGTCAGCTTTCTGACTCGCTCTTTTAGTGAATCAATGACGCGCAGGAAATATTCTGAATCCGCTGCCATGCTGCCGTTGTCCAGGCTCAGCTTAGCTTTAAACAGCTCAGAGACAATTGGCGCTAATTCGCTGGTTGGTTTCATCATTATGTGCTGTTTGTTAAAGGCTATAAGTTTTTCTTCGTCGAAAATTGCATTGGCCGAATTAAAATTGGCCGAATTAAAAATTTCTATCAGCTCTTTGACCGTGTAAATTTCACGCTCAGTCTTTGATGACCAGCCCAGTGTGCAGAGATAGTTGAACATTGCTTCGGGGAGAATGCCCTCGTTTAAGTATTCGGCCACATCTTTATCACCCAGGCGCTTTGATATTTTTTTCTTATCAGGCCTGAGTAGCAGCGGCACATGGCCGAATTGCGGCGGCTTGAAGCCCAGGGCGTTGTAAATATGAATCTGTTTAAAAGTGTTGGTAATATGGTCATTGCCGCGAATGACGTGACTTATTTCCATCTGATGGTCATCGACCACCACGGCCAGATTATAGGTGGCGCTGCCATCGGAACGGGCAATAATAAAATCCTCTATCTCTGTGTTCTGTCGTTTTAGCTCACCTGAGACCATGTCGTTGTAGGTTGTTTCTCCATCGGGTATTCGAATCCTGATTGTATACGGCAAACCCTTCGCTATCTTGTTGGCACAGTCTTCTTCAGAAAGTTTCAGACAACGGCGGTCGTATCGGGGCGGACGTTTCTCAGCCCGGGCTTTCTCTCTGGAAGCTTCAAGTTGTTCCTGAGTGCAAAAACAGCAGTAGCCGTGGCCGCTTTCAAGAATCTGATGAGCTACTGTGCTGTAATTATCCTTGCGCTGCGATTGCAAAATTATCTCTTCGTCGCTAACCATGCCCAGCTTATCAAGCGCTTCAAGAATATTATGAACTAAAGCCGGGTCAGAGCGCTCGACATCGGTATCTTCTATGCGGACTAAGAACTTGCCGCCATGATGACGGGCATATAGAAAATTAAAAATAGCAGTACGGGCGGTGCCGACATGAAGATATCCTGACGGCGACGGTGCAATGCGTACTCTTACTTTTGAATCGGACATAATTAAATTTGCCTAATGAATTACTTGTTACTCAAATAATCGGGTGGTTTGAATCTTTCATTATCGTTGTCGTTGTTTTTGTCTTTCTCTGCTTCTTTTGAAGCAGGCGGCGGCTCCGGAACTACCGGAGGTGCGGACGGAGGTGGAGGGGGTGGCGGGACTACATATTTTGGTTTTAAGGGTTCAGCAACGACTGATTGCTGACCTGGCCCGGCTGCTTGAATATTTCCCAGCGGTTGTAATACAATTTCCAGGCCGCCTGTTAGTCTGACTATCAGATTATAGAAGCCGGCAATTATCGCTCCGAATAAAGTTCCGAAGACGGCATTACCCAAAGAGAACATGATGCCCATTGCAAAAATATAAATGACTATGGGAAATCCTGAATCGATATCGATTGCATCTTCTGAAAAAAACATCAGCCCGGCCGCTATGGACATGAAAGCTCCGCTGAAAATCCCGGCAAAAATCCCCAGGACGAAACCAACTATCAAGTTCACGAAAAACATGACCTTGATATAAGACCAGCTGCTTATTGACTTTAACTCATACCGCATAGATACGCTCCTGTCTTTGGACAGATACTGCTGGATTTAGTCTAAGAAGTAACTTCAACATGGTCAACATATATAACAGCAAATTGTATCAGGCTTTAAGAATGAAGCGGGCGTCGACAGCTTTACAATTGTTTATGTTCGGGCCAGCCATAAAAGGGTTTATATCTATTTCTTTGAAGCAGTCAAAATCTTTGACAAGCTGTGACAGACGAAGCAAAACTTCTTCAATAGTCGCTATCTGCACCGGTTTTGATCCTCTGAAACCTGTTAAAAGAGGATAAGAACGGAGCGACCGGATCATCTCTTTGGCGTCCTGAGTCGACAGCGGATTTATCCGAAAAGAAACATCTTTCATAATCTCAACATAGATACCGCCCAGCCCGAACATTAATAATGGTCCGAACTGCGGAT
>JADFLZ010000304.1 GCA_022564135.1 Candidatus Zixiibacteriota bacterium | reverse complement strand
AGTAATTCGTTTATTTATTTTAATTTCGTTCTCACGGTAAATTCCGGCTGTCACTATTATAGTGTCATTTTCGCTGGCAGATTCGACCGCTTTCTTAAAGCTGTCAGCTGCGGTAATAGTGATAGTTTTGGCCTGTGTAGAATATGCCAGAGCCAAAGTCAGGCTGAAAATAACTATCCAGAAAGAGTGTCTCATTTGTTATTAAACCAGGCCAGAGTTACGATCTTGGTCAGTTGTTCCCAGTTCACTATTGTGCCGGATAGTGAACTCGCAGCCAAACTGTCTGCTGTTTGTTTGCTTTTATAAGCTATCAGGCCTACGCTCATGGGACTTCTGATATCTTTGCTGAAAATAAACGAAGCATGTCTTGTATTGATAAAACTTTCCGGATTAGCGGCGTCTGTCACCCACATACTAAGTATGTTGGTTTTATCAATTGTGCCGGTTATTTCAAAAGCGGCCAGACATTCGATAGAGTCAAATTTGAATTTCTTGCCTTTGGTAGTGACAAGCTCTGCTCCGAAACTCCTGTCAACAATAGTCATTTTGCAATAGTCACAATTGTTGTTGCCATAGATGATTGGCTCCGGATCTGTTGAAATACAACCGGCAATAATAATCGAAAACATTGCCGCTATGAAAAACATGCACATCGTTTTCACTTTGCACCTCTTTTCCACAGCAGGTTGGCTTCTTTGAGATAGACATATATTGCTGTCAGCAGCGACAGACCAAGTACGATGCCACCTGTTGCCGGCAGTGACAGCGCTTTAAAGTTCAGAATTTGTTTTGAGCCGATCAAGGGCGGCTGAAAACTGGTACCTGGAATTTTGATGATAGCGTTTTCCAGATCGATGTCATGTCCGTAATCATATTCCCATAAATAGAAGTCTATAAGACCCGCTATCGACACCGCTATGAATATTAATATCCAGGATAAAAGAACTTTCCTTCTGCCAGCGATAGCAGCAACTACTCCCCAGAGCATGAGGGCTCTCATTATCCAGGGCATGTATTTTAATTCAGGAATCGAATCTTCTTTAATTTCTTTCATGCCGATATAGTGATTGAGGTTATTGATTTTAGCTACATCACCTTTATTGATGCCGGTGATTTTGTTAATCCAGATGTACATTCCCAGACCTTCGGGATACTGCGGAGCTTCCAGCGAGATCATCCACAGCGGAAAGAAATAGGTAGCAGCCAGCATTAAGGCTGCTATGCGAACTATCAGGCGGGACCTTTTTGTCATCATCTTCTGTTTACTGCAGGGCGGAAAGGAAGTGGAAGGAGGGGAAAGATAATTCTTCCTTTCCGTCTGCAATGTTGTCTCGCTATTTGCGGCCATTATATTTTATTGGCACGTTGGAGCCCTTGGCAGAAACTCTGACATACCCGCTCATTTCCTGGTGCAAGGCTGAGCAGAAGTCGGTGCAATAAAAGGGAAAGACGCCGACAGACTGCGGTCTCCAGATAATCGTTTTGGTTTCACCCGGCATTATAAGAATCGCCGAGGTGCGCGCTCCCAGAATGGCAAAGCCGTGGGGAATATCCCAATCCTGCTCCAGATTGGTGACGTGAAAATAAACTTTGTCACCAACTTTGATGCCTTCGATGTTATCAGGGGTGAAGTGAGTTCGAATCGTTGTCAGATAGACATGCACTTCATTGCCCTGGCGAACAACCCTGGCCTCTTTTTCACTTTTAACGGCATGCGGGTTTTTGTTGTCTTCGATCGGGAATATTCTCACCGACTTATCTTTGATAAGGCTGGCCGGCAGTGCCTGAGCATAGTGTGGCTCGCCCATAGTCGGGAAATCCAAAAGAAGTTTCATCTTGTCGCCGGTGATGTCAATCAGCTGGGCAGAATGAGCCAGCTCCGGTCCGGTCGGTAAATAACGGTCTTTGGTAATCTTGTTTATGGCGAGAACATATTTGCCATAGGGGGACTGGCTGTCTCCGCCGGGGATCATAAGGTGGCCTGGAGAATAGTAGACAGGAATACGATCAACAACTTCCCAGGTGCCAAGTTTCCATTTTGTAATTTCCGAAGTGATAAACATTGAAGTATAAGCGTAACCTTTGCCGTCAAACTCGGTATGAAGCGGCCCCAGTCCCGGGTTCTGAACTTCGCCGGCTATCACAGATTCATACTTGATTACCGGAATACCGTCGATCTCAGTTATGAAATCTTCGTTGGCTATGGCGGTTAACATTTTCGAAAAGGAATGAACCGGAATGGTGGCAGAAAGTTTGCCTCCGGCGACGATGTATTCGCCGCTGGGGTCAATGTCGACGCCATGCGGTGATTTTGGAGTCGGCAGATAATAGATGAGCCCCGGGCAGTCTTTGGGATGAAGGACTTTGACGGATGTCAGCGTTTCAGTCATGGCGATGCGTCTTTCATCGACCCAGTTGTGGGTGTACTTGGCCGGCATAGTTTCGTAATTGCCTGCGGCAATGTATTCTTCTGCCTTTTTCCAGTTTACAGCTGCGATAAAATCTTTGTCGTTTTTAGAAGCGTTGATTTCAAGAATCTCGGTAGCCTGTTCGGTATTATAGCAGGTAAAAAATGACCAGCCATAGGAGGGGCCTCTGCCGGCGTGGGATAAATCATAATTGAAACCCGGCACCAGAATTTGAAACGCTATTTTCATATGCCCGGTTTCTTCATCAACTTTGATGTAGGTCATGGTGCCTTTGAAGTTCTCCTTGTAGGTATCAATCGGGACATCTCTCTGGGGAATCGGCACGCTAAAGCGGGTGGTGGCCACAAGATATTCGGTGTTGGGCGTTACAAATGGCGAGGCGTGGTTACCGGCGGAATTTGGAATCTCAATGATTTCATCGGTTTCGAATGTGGTCAGATCGATTCTTGCGATTCTTGGGGTATTATTGGAATTGATGAAAATCCAGCGCCCGTCGGGGACGCCATCGGTCATTGAGAGCTCAGGGTGATGAGCGTCATCCCAGGGTATAAAGCCATAGGTTGTCATCAGCATGTCCTTTGACTCTTCGGAGTAGCCATAGCCGTTTTCAGCAAACTGCGAAAAGACCGGGATAGTCTTTATCAGTCTGCCCGACGGCAGCCCGTAGACAGTCAGGTGACCGCTGTAGCCGCCAGAAAAGAAAGCATAGAATTCGTCATACTCTCCCGGTGGAACATAAACTTTACTGGCCGCGTCGGCAGAGCCGCCCAGTTCCGAGCTCGACGAGCAGCCGGACATGGTCAGCCCGAAAGTCATGACTACCAGCAGAGTCAGGGCAAGTGTTAATTTTTGTGGGAGCGAGAAGTTTTGCATTTTTCCCTCTTTTGATTTTTTTTGAGTTGTTGCAAACAATTAATGTTATATGATAAAAAGTTCATTTTACTATTTAGGCTCTTTGTTCTCGGCTGCTGCTCGCAAATATTCCAACAGAGCCAGAGCATCCTGTTTTGTTACATTTTGAAAAGTCATGTAGGTCATATACTCCGCCAGCATTTTCCTGCCTTCGGGATGCTTCTTTACATTTTCCTCGGGATTTAAAATCTGATTTAAGATGAATTCCGGCGACCTGCGAACTGTCACGTCTCTTAGTGCCGGGCCGGTGTAACGTTCGTCAAGCTTGTGACAGGCGCCGCATTTCATATCAAAGATGGCCAGACCGGTAGCAGCCAAGGCAAGATCAAGCGGAGCCAGTTTGATTTCTTCTTTTATGGGGCCGATGCCGTGCTTA
>JADFLZ010000303.1 GCA_022564135.1 Candidatus Zixiibacteriota bacterium | reverse complement strand
GGTGAGACCTTCTTTAATTGCTGCGATTGCCACTTCGTTTTCTTTCCTGTGATAATGCAGCTTAGCCAGATTCAGATATGGCAGATGGTTGCCATGATCTGCTTTGATTGCTTTTTTAAACTGTTCTATGGCATTATCAAATTCTTTTTTCTCAAAAAAGGCGCTGCCCATTATATTGTGCAATTGAGACAGATGCGATGTCATACCGCAATAAGGCTGATATTTTGGCTGCGTTGATAAAAGAGATAGAAATCTGTGGCCGGCTTCGATTGACTTGTCATATTCCCTCAATGACAACTTGACAAAACTAAGCATATAGTGGAAATCAATTGAATCCGGGAATTCTTCCAATCCCCTTTCTATTATTCTTTCAGCTTCCAGCAACTCTCCGCTATTTGAATAGCCGATTGACAATAAGACGAAGTAATTAAGCCTTTCGTTTGTTTGAGGCTTTATATCCTTGACTGCGATAGACTTCAGAACGGCCGGAATGCGTGTTTCTTGATTCACATTATAATAGTGCTCGGCCAGCGAAAGAGCGGCCA
Source organism: Candidatus Zixiibacteriota bacterium (assembly GCA_022564135.1). Classification (GTDB taxonomy): domain Bacteria; phylum Zixibacteria; class MSB-5A5; order GN15; family FEB-12; genus JACZWU01. The sequence goes on along the minus strand of JADFLZ010000303.1, from coordinate 3,175 downwards.
TCAAGTCATTGGGATTGTCGAGCAGCGCATTTTCGAGCTTTTTTGGATTAATTGAAACAGCTGCTTTTTTGGCAAAGTGCTGAGAGGGATAGCTGCCTTTTTTGGGACTCTTTTTCTTCTTTTCTGATTTCTTCTTAGACATGGCTAATCCTATGCTATACAGCGATTACTTTTCTGCTGTGTTCGATGACGACTTTGTTCATTAAGCTGGATATCTGGCTGAACTTGTCATCAAGATTGTATCTGTTACTCATAAATTTTCGATTTATCTGAGCCTGTTTGCAGCGATCGTTTTTTTCGAACTCTTTTATTAGCTCAAGGCAGGCGTCCGGGTCGGCATACAAGTGCTCTTCGGGATACAGATGTTTGGCGCCATACCAGTTATGAATAAGTGGCATAAGACCACTGGCCATGCCTTCGGCAATAGAATAATGAAACGATTCAAACAGAAAGGTAGAGATTACGTAATCTTTGTCCTGGTACCACTGGGGCATATCTGTTACCCAGCCGCAAAATTCTATGGGGAGAGGACTTTCTTTCAGAAAGTTATCAAAGTATAACTTTCGCTTTATGATTAGCAAAAATTGCAATTTTACTACCTGTAATGCGGTCACTTAGAACCGCTTTGTCAGCTTTGATTGTTACGGTGGAATTGTCAGAAGATTCAGGAGAAATTTTGTCTTCCCAGGATTCTATATCCATTACAGTTTCTTCTGAAAGTCCGGGTAATGCTCTATTTTGATCAAGCAATTCCCTACCCCATTCTTTCTGATTATGCTCAGCAGCAAACTCCATTGCATTTTTTCTGGCCTGAGTGTAATTAGGGTTAAGCTCGATTGCCCTGGCAAAACATTCTTTTACTTTGTCTGAGTTACTTTTGTTTATCCAGATTACGGCCAGATCGTTGTAAACATCGGCATCTTCAGGATTGACAGAGGCAATCGTTTCAAAATATTCAATAGCTTTGTCCGTCAGTCCCCGGGACATCGCCAGAAGCGCACTATTATAGAGGGCGTCTATATTCTTTGAGTCTGCCTTTAAAGCCAGTTCAAACGAACGGCTGGCTTCATCCTGTTTATCCAGGCTCAAAGCAACCAGTCCGGCAGTTACCCAGAGCTGCGGGTCATTGGGGTTCTGACCAGCCAGGGTATGTAATATCGGTAATGCCTCCGCCAACTGATTATTCTCAAGTAAATTATTGAGGTTTTTTATAAATTTTTCGTGGGACTTGTTACCTGTCTCTAACTGTATTCCTAGCGCCCTTTCATGCTTTTCCAATGTTGTTGCTCCGGACTTTTTGTTATTCGAATGTCTTTATCTGTCGAACGATTCTTGCTGCTGCCAGCAGTCTAAACTTCTACCGGTTCTTCCAGAACTTTTTCTATCGGTTCTTCAGTGGTCATGGCAGCTTTTTCTGCTTCATCAAATACCCGATGTTTAATCTGATAGCCTGAATTGACTAGCACCAGCTGCTTAGCTTTGTTGTTTTCTGTATTAATCAAGATTGGTCCCTGCAAGTTGATAGTGATATCGGCCCATTCGTTGGGGACAGAGGCTATAACGTAAGTTTCAATATGGCCTGGATCTTTGGCCTCTATTTCAGCAATTTCTTTCGGATTAATATCAATTCTATAGTCGTTGTAAAAGATGGCCGGGTTAACTACAATAAAGGCCACTGCCGGGTCATTGATCGATTGCAGCCACAAGAACGGCTTAAATTCTTCAAGTTCAACTAAGCGGTATTTAGTCAACTCTTCGAATCCCAGTACCGGCTTAGCCATGGTAATAATTTTGTTTTCCGGAATCTCAAGCGGTCCGAATTTCAACGTGTTGATTAACATTCTTTATGCATTCTCCTAATATCTATCTCAAAAATTGCAGCAATGTAGGTTAATAATTCTTGCCGAAGCCATCAGTGCGGCCTGATAATTATTTTCATAAGTTGCCAGTTGCGTTACCAGTTTGGCCAGATCGGCGTCTTCTACATCAGAAAGCAGCTTTATAAAACCCAAATCTCTGTTGATCAATCGTATGTCAGTAGATTCCAGACGCACTCCCCTGGCACCGACTACAGCTCTTTGATTCAGTAGGTGCTGTAAGGAGTTCTCTATGTGCTCCAGCAGTAATCCGGCACCTTCCTGGTCATTGTTTTCCAGTGAGTTCTGGAGCACCATCATAGTCCCAATCAGATCGCTGGCGCCAAACATTCCCAGTTTTTTGGCAGTTCTGCCACCTGATACTTCTTCAATAGCCAGTGAACGGGTCGGGTCATTATTAATTATTTCTATCCCTGAACCTGCAGCATTAATAGAAGCGGCGACATTCAAACCCGAATTATTTATAGCGTCCAGCATGTCCTGAACGGTAACGATTAAGGAATCACCCAGATCAATGACCCGGCTCATATCACCATGTTTGATTATAATTTCACCTAAAGAGAAGCCAATACCGTTATTGAATTCTGTGACATTGGCAGTGGCTAACAGAATCGGGTTTAAGTCATCACCGATCAGGTCGGTGGTAAATTTTCCAAGAATACCCAGTTCCTCAGCAGTTGTTCCTACAGTATCAAAGATTTCAAAATTTACCGAAAGATTGAGGTCCTGTCCGATAAGCTGTGCACCTACCGATCCGGTAATTCCGAGATTGGCCGCCGTTGTTGATTCGGGACCGATTTCTTCAATTCGGAGATTCAGCGGCACGCCATTGGTGTCGTTGATTTCAAATCCGGTACCGGCAGCGTTTATTTGCATGGTAACGTTACTGACACCTGCTGCCGCGACCTGAGTATTAAAACTGCTGATGACATCGCCTATGTTAGAATTGCCCGATATATCAACTTCGAAATCTATTCCGGCACCATCTGTAACCTTAAACCGGCCTGGAATCATATTTACACCGGTACCGTTATTTAAGACACTGAGTGAAGTCTGGTTTGAAATCAGCCCGTTCTGGGTTGTTACAAATTTGATATTGTTGCCTTCATCACCGAGTTCAGCTGTCAGGTTAGTTATACCGTCAGCTGTCAGGCGTGTATTTATGATATTGAGAACGTCATTGATATCAATTGCGGCTCCAAGATTGATAATCGAATTAATACCCAGATTGTAATCTGAGATCGTAATGGTGCCCGGGGGCAATGTAATACCTGTCCCGCCTTTTAGGTCTGCCAGCA
>JADFLZ010000302.1 GCA_022564135.1 Candidatus Zixiibacteriota bacterium | reverse complement strand
TTCGTTAAAGTGCAGTCTCACGCCTCCTCCGGCGGTAAGACCGTCAACGTCATAATTGAATCGCGCGCCTGCCCGGAGAGAAACCATATCTTTGAATGTGTATTCAACACCGGTGTTATATTTTTCAAGGTTGTCCGAGGGATGCCAGCCTTCGGCAGCGAATGTCACAAAATGGTCAACCTGTTCAATAACATTTATTGAGGCTCCGAACTTGAAATTAATCGGCAGGGGATAATCCACCCGCTCAAATCTCATGTCTCCGCCAAAATTTGTAATAACCATTCCGATCTTGAATCCTCTGAAACCAGTATCGTAGAGCGTGCCTACATCGGCAGCCCAGCCGGTTGATGTAAAGATCGCCGCGGTTTCCTGTAGAAACTTTACGGTAAAGCCAATAGAGAACCTATCTGTCAAATAACGGCCGTAACTAAAGCTCAGCGCCACATCTTCCCATTTGAATGTTCTGCCGGTACCGCTTATAGTTGGGCTGATAACGCCGCTGCCGTAAGTTGTTTCAATGATATCTCCTGAACTAAGCGAATAAACGGCAATTCCAATGACGCCGCCAATCGATTCCAGTGGCAGACCAATAGCAGCAAAGCCAAATCCTACATCAGCAGGCATGCTTACATAAGTAAAGGCAGCTTCTCTGCCATAAAGCGAGGTTAAAGCAGCCGGGTTATAGTAGACCGCCGTAATGTCATCAACAACAGCTGTAAAGGCTTCACCCATAGCCATAGCTCTTGAGGAAACACCGAGCTCCAGAAACTGGGCACCGGTTGTACCTACCTTGGCCTGAGAGAAGACTGCCGGCGATGTTATGGCAATGGCTATCAATACACAAGTGATAGACAGCAATACACGCCTGCCAGGCTTCTTTGCCCTCCCTGCCAGTTTTTCTTTATTTTTAAAAGAAGTCATAAACCGCCTCATTTATTTATATTAAAAATATTATTCCCATATTATAAGTTCAGCTCAATGCCGAGCCTAATTTGTCTGCCAAAATCCCAGTTGGCCGGATTTGCATCAAAAGGCGTGCCGCCTTTAATAATGCCGCTCTGATTCTGTCTTGTATCCGGGCGACCAGTATCACTATATACGCTAACTATATTTTCGCTGTCGAATACATTTTCGACATTGGCAATAAAGCGATAATATAAGCCGGCCATCTTGAATTCTTTTGAAAATCTAATGTCAAAATTGATAATTGAGGGTCTCCTTAGAGAATTGGTCTGAATATCTTCGCCGAGCGACTGGGTAATGTTGGGATACGAACGAGAAGGAGTAAACGGACGCCCGCTTTCTACCAGAGTGACCAGACTAAGCGACCAGCCATTGGGAATCCCAATTCCAAACAAGCGAGGCTTAATAGTTGTCGGCACAACAATCTGGATACTGGCCTTCAATGAATGACGAAGATCGTTATCCAAAGGAGATTCCGAAAGAGGCTCGCGTGATAATTCGAAGTCGCTCAAGTAATTATCGTTTGTCTGAGAAGCTTTTCCGAATGCAAAGGCATAAGTATAACTTAAGAAGCCATTGACATATCCGCCGCCCCGTTTTTCAACTGTCAGCTCAAATCCACGGCCGCGACCGTAGTCACTATTGCGATACTGCTGCCGCAAAATGTTGTTATCATCGCGAACATTTTGAACATTAATTTTGTCAAATTCATCTTTGAAGTAACCGCCAATATCAATTGAGTAGTGCTGACTCATGGCATACTTGACACCGAACGAGTACTGAATTGTTTTCTGATAGTCGAGGTTGTAGTTACCAACCACTACGTTTCTATTAACTGAAGCGGTATTTCTGGCGTACATCCACTGCAAGCTTGGCAGCTGATAAAAGTGACCATAGTTAAAATAAACTTTGGCCTTGTCAGAAATAGGATATGAGAAACCTATGCGGGGAGAAATCTTCTGGCGGTCTCCAAGTATGAGTCCTGTGCCAAGGTCATCATTGCGAGCTATCTCTCTTAGCTGTTCGGTTTCCTGAAGAAAGAAATCCCAGCGAATTCCTAACGACGCAATCATCGAACCATACTCAAGCTTGTCTCTAAAATAGGCAGTACCAGCCCAGGGACTATACTGGAACATATCCCTGAACGCTCCCCGATCAGAGTATGGCCCGCCGTCAGGAATACCAAGGTATTCAACGTATGGCTCTTGCAGGTCCTGGAAGATAAAATCCATATTTCTGACGGCAAATCCACCCTTTAACTCATGAGAGCCTACCTGCCAAAAAGACTGGATCTTCACACGAGCCGTATTGATTTCTCGCCGGTGCCATGTCGCAGGACTTAGGTAAGAGATTGGATTAAGGAAATTGCTGGAACCGCCGGCATCCCAAATTCCGTTGCCATTAAAATCAGTAAACGGCTCCCCCTGGTCGTACTGGAAATTCGGCGGGTCATAAAGTCCGTTACCGTTTCTATCGACATATGGAATTCCTTCAGACCAAAAGCCCAAAGGACCATCATAAAATCCGTTTTCGTTTAAGTCGTGAACCGTACGAATCCATTTATCAATGCCGGGCTGGAAAATTCCATCGCCATTTACATCATTAAAGGGCTCTCCTATAACCGAGTCACCGTCCATATATGGCTCGGGGTCGCGGTCATTTATAACGTTTCGTCGGTCGGCATCCAGAATGCCGTTACCGTTGCGGTCATGCAGAAAATCTCCCTGATCCCAGACGCCGTTTCCGTTTAGATCTATAAACGGTTCTCCTTCAAGAAAGTCTATATAGCCGTTGTTATTAAAACGAAAGCCGGAACTTTCCTGAGAACCACCCTGGAAGTTAATCTCAAAGTTTGACTCACCAAAAGTATAGGCCGGTCCGTTAAAGTCATCTCCGAATGTCATTGTGTCAGGAAACAAATTAATAACCGGTTCCGGTGCATCGTAAACACCATTGCCGTTGACATCTTCATAAGTTTCCCATTCATAATCAAAGGCGAACTGATCGGGGGTCAAGCCATGCCCCGGGTTATTGGGGTCTCCTGGCTGCTGGCTGACAGAACTCTGTTGGTAGGAGAATATCGCTTCATAATGAAAATTTCTGGCAATCGCGTGGGTTACTTCTAAAGAAATGATTTTCAACTTATCCTCACGGATTGGAGCAGTCCCAGAGCTGTATCGATAGCTCCAGTCAAATAATGTTCTTCTGCTCAGCGTGTTCTTATAAGAGAATAAAAACTTCAGATTCTGTTGGGGGCGAAAGACAATGTTACCTTTCCAGTGATAAAGGTTGTTTAGTCGCTCAGGGACATCAATCCCGAAAAAGTTAAAAAAACCATCATTGCGTACGGTTTGAGGTGTATTAAAATTATCATACTGAAAGAAACCGTCATTCTTATCAATTTCGGCATAAAAGAAATAGGTCAATTCTTTATCCTCGAGAAAATTTATCCCCAAAGCTGGCAGTATTTTGCTGCGCAAAATCGGGTCTGGACCTGAAAGCCTGAATCTTACATAATCACTATTTCGTGAGTATTCATTTAGGGCAGCATTACCGAAATCATCAGTCTGAAACTGCATGTTTGCTCTGGTGACGTCCTTTGAACCGGTCTGGGTTCTTATGGTAACAATTCCTGAAAGAGCATCACCATACTCAGGGTCAAAGCCGTCTTTAATAATTGTAAATTCCTGAATGGAGCCCGAAACCAGTGATAGCTGGGCGCCAGCCTGTCCCAAACCGCCAAGTGCATCATCGATAGGCACACC
>JADFLZ010000301.1 GCA_022564135.1 Candidatus Zixiibacteriota bacterium | reverse complement strand
GCCGACAGAATGGCGAAAAGATACGAATGGCAGGAAGCCTTTGATATCGGCGTCCAGATCGCCGAAGGTCTCGACTTTGCCCACAAGAAAAACATCACTCACGGCAACCTTCGTCCTTCAAATATTCTTTTTGACAGCGAAGAGACCGTCAAAATGGCCGATTTTGGAATGCCGGCGCACTATGCGGATAACGGCACCAGGAAAAATTGGTTTGGTCCTCCTGAGAGAAAGGTCTCCAAGCTGGGAGATATTTATTCTTTGGGAGTCATCATTCATCATCTGCTGATGGGGCAGAAGCCTTCTTATACTAATGGCAGCCAGCTCTATCTGAAGGGGCTGCGCCTGCAGCTGCCGGAAAGAATCGAAAAGATTCTTTCAAAACTGCTGGCGATACGCGTCTCTAATAGATATCAAAACTGCGATGAGTTCTTAGCAGAGTATGAGGATTTCATAGAGCAGACTAAGGTCAAGGTCAAAAAACGGGTTGTCAGAGCAGTAGCCCCTCCTACGGTTGTAGCCCAAACACCGACCTGGCAATATGTTGTTTTTGGTGTACTTATAATTATCGCGCTAATGGTCGGCATGTATGTCGGCGGCATGCTCAAATAGATTTATCAGTTCAGCTTAAAGACGAATCCCAAAGCCAGAGTCTGTTTGAATCTGACTTTGCGGCTTATCTCTTTATCATATAAAAATTGAAAATATAGATTTACCGTTATCAGTTTTGTAAGCGAACCGCTGAAACTGTTTTCGAAATTGAGGTCAACGGCTTTCCAGTCATTTTCAAACTCAGTTCCGATTAAGTCATCACTTTTAGAGCTTTGCAGTGCCTTAAACAAAGAGAGCTTGCCGTTATAGCGAATATTCTTATGTACTGCCAGATCAACTTCGCTGACAGACTCAATACCCCCGTCATAAGCAGTTGATGTTTCTACTGCCAGAGTAATTGTGTCAGTTATTGTTTTAGATATAATCTGCCGAATTCCAAGACCAAGCCGGCTGACCACCAAGTCTTTATCATTCTCATAGAATTTTCTGGTAAGGCCGATAGATTCTGTCAGCTTAAACGGAGAAAGCGTCAATTTCTTATTCGGGTTACTTCCATCGTAAAATTGAGTTTCCACTCGTTGAGCCAGATATGGGTCTACCGGCCAGGTAACTGCTAAACTTACCACATTCTCTAAGTCTATTAAGTCGGTGGACTTTTTCGGTCTGTTCCAGATTTTGGTTGTGGCGTCCTGTGTCAGGGTTTGTCCGAATGAGAGTTTTAAGCGGCTGCGCAGTCCCAGGTTGTCTCTGAGGTTTTGGGTGATGGTGGTATTAAGATTGGCCACCCAGTTGACCGATCCGGCTTCACCGCCAACCCAGGAGTCGGAATACGATGTTTGAGTAGAGGTCAAATCAAACATCAGCGACCTGTTTGAGCCAGTCGTTTCTTTATCCTGAGCGTTTACTTGCGACAAGACAAGAAGCATCAATAGCAAAATCTTCAGACAGTATTTTCTCGACATATACATATGTGCCACCTTTTGTTTTACGAAGAATGATTTTCTCTTCGTCAAATATTAAAGTGTGAAAAAGCGTGAATAATTAAATTGAATAAGCTAACTCTTAGCAGCCCCGTAAGATTCGCTTTCATCCGGAAACAGCCCGTCATTTACATCGGCTATATATTTTTTTACAGCTTCGACTATGACAGGAGTGAGATTGGCGTACTCACGCAGGAATTTCGGTTTGAAACCTTCTTCATGCAGCCCCAGCATGTCGTTGGTGACCAGTACCTGTCCGTCGCAGTCGACTCCGGCGCCGATACCGATAGTTGGCATCGTTTTACAGGCTGCAGTAATTTTTTTGGCTATATCGGCTTGCAGCAGTTCCAGCACACAGCCAAAACAGCCGGCTTCTTCAAGGGCTAAAGCGGACTCAAGCAAATATGCTTTTGAGCTGGCTTGTCTGCCCTGGATTTTTGGGCCGCCAAGATTATTTATTGACTGGGGCGTCATGCCAATATGTCCCATGACCGGGATGCCGCATTCGATAAGGCGCTTGATAGTTTCAACCATTTCGATGCCACCCTCAATCTTAACTGCCTGGGCGTTGCCTTCTTTTAAAAACCGGCCGGCGTTATTAATTGCAGTTTCTATCGATGGCTGAAACGAGAGAAAGGGCATGTCACCTATTACCAGGGCGTAGCTGGTTCCCCGCGAGACTGCCGCCGTGTGCGCTATCATAATATCCATTGAGATGGGCAGAGTCGAATCAAAGCCATGAATAACATTGGCGGCCGAGTCGCCGACTAAAATCGCATCAATTTTACAGCCGTCGAGCAGCCGGGCAATAAAATGGTCGTAGGCGGTCAGCATGCTTATTTTTTCGCCGGCTGCCTTTTTCTCGAAAAAAGAGAGAACTGTGCTTTTCTTTCTGCTGCTATTATGACTCATAGTGACTGCTTGTCGACCAGGTCGCCGGCCGGAGAGTAATATTTTTTGCCATTGATTGGTTTTTTTATCTGACTGACCAAATCCGTGAAATGTTCGGGATTATTGACAAAATCAATGTTATCTGTCTTGACCACCAGCAGCGGAGTATCGATATAATTGAAAAAGAAATAGTCGTAGGCTTTGTTCAGCAGCTCCAGATAATCAAAATCAATCGGTTTTTCAAAACCCAGATCGCGTTTGCGGATACGCTCCAGTAATGTCGGGGTAGAGGCTTGAAGATAAATGACAAGGTCGGGCTTGGGGATTTCGCTGGAAAGTACGGCTGCTATCTTTTCATATAATAACAGTTCGGGTTCGTTTAAGTTTACCGAAGCAAAGATAGCATCTTTGGCAAAAAGATAATCCGAAATAATTTTTTGTGCAAACAGATCGCGCTTAACAAGCTGCTGCTGCTGCTGGTAGCGGGAAATAAGAAAGTTCAGCTGGCATTGCAGGGCATAGCGCTTTTTGTTTTTGTAAAAATCGACCAGAAAAGGATTTTCAAAAACTTCCTCAGCCATCACTTCTGCCCCAAGTTCTTCAGCCAGCATTCGGGCAAACGAAGTTTTACCAACTCCGATTACGCCTTCGACTGCCAGATAATCAGAATCAGTATATAACCGGGCCATGTTCTTCTTTCTGTCTGACGAGTTTGAAATCTTCATCGTTTAAATAATCTTTTAAGCGCCGGCCTGTCAGCGGATGGACCAGCTCCGGGTCAATTTCTATTAGCGGTATGAGAGCAAAGGCTCTGTTTAATAATTCAGGATGGGGAATGGTCAGTCTCTCAGTCTCTACTATTTCAGCGTCGTACAATAAAATATCAAGGTCAATCGTGCGCGAAAGCTGTTTGCCTTTGTCGGTTCTGCCAAATGCCTGCTCAATTGTTTGCAGAGCCGTCAGCAGTTCAGACGATGTAAATTCAGTTTTAACTTTTACAGCTTGATTTAAAAACGATGGCGTGCCGTTAGCCATCTGCTGAGCTTCTGACGAATAGACAGAGGAACGGTCACAAAGCTCTAATCCGGGGGTCTCTTTAATCATGGCAATGGCCGAACTAAGATATTTTTCTCTGTCACCCAGATTTGAGCCAATCAGTATGTAAGCTGTGCTGGTCATTTTCAGTTTTCGTTCAGCTCTTTTTTTATCAGCTGGTCGGTGTTTTTCTGGTCTCTGGTTATTTCAATTTCAATGTTATCAATATGACCGGCAATAGGCGGCTTCATTTTTCGGACTCTCAAAGTTACCCG
>JADFLZ010000300.1 GCA_022564135.1 Candidatus Zixiibacteriota bacterium | reverse complement strand
GACGGCAACTACGTGCAGAATCCGGAAATTATGCGCCGGGCCATGGAATATTCGCGCATGTTTGATATCCCGGTGATGGAGCACGCCGAAGACCAGTTTCTGACCGTCGGCTCGGTCATGAACGAAAGTTTCCAGTCAACTCGGCTGGGTCTGCCGGGTACACCGTCGGTGGCCGAAGAAATAGCAGTCCTGCGGGACATTGCCTTATCGCGTCTGACCGGTGCCCAAATTCATATTCAGCATGTTTCAACCAAAGAAGCGGTAGAAGCTATCCGGACTGCCAAAAAAGAAGGCCTGAGAGTTACAGGCGAAGCCACCCCTCATCATTTGATTCTTACCGATGAAGAAATAGGCAAAGAATTTAACACTAATCTGAGAGTAAACCCTCCGCTGAGATCGGCTCGTGACCGGGATGCGGTAATTGAAGGTCTGATTGACGGTACTCTCGACTGCATTGCCTCAGACCATGCCCCTCATTCGGCTGAAGAAAAAGACTGCGAATTTGACCAGGCACCGCCGGGAATGATAGGCCTGGAGACTACGCTCGGTCTGATAAAAACTTTCCTGATAGATAAAGGTCTTTTGAGCTGGGCCGACGCCATCAGGAAAATGACGATTAGTCCGGCTAAAATTTTGGATCTGAAAGGCGGAACTTTAGCGGTTGGCGCCGAAGCCGATATCACTATTATAGACCCGGATAAACAGTGGACAGTAGATTCTAAAAAGTTTAACTCGTTGTCCAGAAATACGCCGTTTGAGGGCTATAAGCTATCGGCTCAGGTCTACAAGACTATTTTAGGGGGCCGGATTGTTTTTGAAAGATAAGAAATAAATCAGAATTTTTGACACCAAACTGTTGGTAAGTCATATAAACATTTAAACATTGTCGTCTGGATTTAAAATAGTATTTTGAAAAGTCAGTAAGTTGACTGGAGAACATTAACCTTTGTCGGATATTACAGCAAGCAAAGAGCTGGTAACTACCATCGTTCCTGCCTTAAACGAGGAAGGCAACATTGAGGAATTCTGTATTCAATTTGATGAAATGCAGAAGAATTCTCGCTTTGCTAACGAACTGATTTTTGTCGACGATGGCTCTACCGACGAAACCGTCTCCAGACTTAAAGAGGCTTCCTTAAAATATGATTTTGTCCGCTACGCGATTCACAGCCGCAACCGCGGTCTGACTGCCGCCCTGCAGACAGGTTTTGACATTGCCAAAGGGGATATATTTGTTTTCTATCCGGCGGATTTGCAGTACAAACCGGAAGATATTCCTTCACTGGTGCAGCCAGTATTAGACGGAGCCGATATCTGCACCGGCTGGAAACAGGGGAAATATAATAAGAAACTGGTATCTTTAATTTATAACTGGATTTCAAGAACACTTTTCAGGCTGAATGTACATGACTTAAATTCTGTAAAAGCTTTCCGCCGCCAGATTGTGGAAAATATCTTCTTAAGACGGGACTGGCATCGCTACCTGATTGTACTGGCAGCCGAAGAAGGCTACCGTATCTCTGAAGTAAAAATTCCGCTCTATGACAGGTATGCCGGCAAGACCAAATTTTCTTTCTGGAGAATTCCGGTTGGTGTGCTGGATATGTTCGCAGTCTGGTTTCAGATTAAATTTTTGAAAAAGCCGCTTTTGTATTTTGGCCTGTTTGGAACAGCCCTGCTCTTTTTGGCTCTGCTCACAGGTTTAGTGGCTGTTTATTTTAGATTGTTTGAAAACGAAGGCTATCGTCCCTTGCTTTATCTGGTCATTTTGCTGGCCGGATTGGGTATGGGCTTTTTTGCGATGGGCTTTGTTTTGGAAGTGCAGACAGCCTTAAAAGAAGAAGTAGCGGATCTTCGCCATAAACTAAAACGCTCCTTTGACAAACTAATAGCAGACAAAGACAGAACTGACTGAGTCTGAATGTTTATCTCGGGTGATAAATGACATCAGTTCAGTCAGACCGGAAGCGCAGTCTTAAATCTCTGGCAATTTTACTGGTCAAAATAATTTTAGTAGCAGCTGTTTTTTATTTTCTATATCTGCAGGTCAGTACAAACTGGGACGATATCAGCAACTATGACTGGGAAATTGCCAGCCCGGTCTACCTGGTTTTGTCTTTTGCAGCAGCTTTGTTTTCGCTTTTTCTGTTCTCTTCTACCTGGAGCCTGATAGTCGGAGGCTTTGGGCACCGGCTGAGACTGCCGGTGGCTTTTAAGATTTCATATATTTCGAATCTGGGCCGGTATCTGCCGGGCAAAATCTGGCATCTGTTCGGGATTATTTATTACGCCGGATTGCATGGCCTGTCGCCGGAAAAAGCTACAGCTTCATTTATAATATCTCAGATTTTTATGAGTGCTTCGTCGTTTTTGATCCTGGCCATAGCCGCCCAAATCGAGCCCCTGATTATCATAGACCAGATAAGAATTCTGGGGGATACATTTACCTATTTGTTTACTGCCCTGATGGTAATTATTTCCCTCTCAATTATTATCTGGCCTAACCGAATATTATCAGTATGCAATTACATATTGAGAAAACTTTCAAGGCCGGAGCTTACTTTTTCAATGGACAAGAGAGTTGCCCCGCTTGTATTTGCCGGTTATTGTGTCGCCTGGATTTTTTATGGAGGCGCTTTCTGGCTTTTGATTGAATCTCTGGCGCCTCAGGAGAACCTGTCGCTGATTTCGGCCATAGGGATTTTTGCCGGAGCCTATCAGATTGGATATCTGGTCTTATTTGCTCCGGGCGGGTTTGGACCCAGAGAATGGATGATGAGCCAGATGCTGATGCCTTTTTTACCAGGAATCGCTCCTGTAATTGCTATATTGTCAAGGCTATGGACAATAGTTATAGAAATCGCGGCAACCGGATTGTCGCTAACAGTTAAGAAATAATTTTATGGCACAAAAAGCTTTAATAATTTTCCCGACCTATAACGAAAAGGACAATATTGAAAAAATTGTCCACGCCGTATTACCATTGGACCCGCGTATTCATGTGCTGGTAGTCGATGACAACTCGCCGGACGGCACCGGACAAATCGTTGACCGTCTGACAGAATCCGAAGAAAAAGTATTTGTGCTGCATCGCGAAGCCAAGCGAGGTCTGGGAAAAGCTTATATCGCCGGATTTAAGTGGGCCATCGAAAGAGATTTCGATTATATTTTTGAAATGGATGCAGATTTTTCACACGGCCCTGAATATATCAAAGATTTCCTGCGTGAAATTAAAGAATATGATCTGGTTATTGGCTCGCGCTATATTTCCGGCGTGAATGTAATTAACTGGCCGATGTCACGGCTGCTCCTGTCATATTTTGCAAATATGTATTCACGAATCATAACCGGTCTGCCTGTCCGGGATGCTACCGGCGGTTTCAAGTGCTTCAGATTAAATGTCTTAAAAGCGATTGACTTAGACGCTGTTCAGGCTTCCGGCTATTCTTTCCAGATAGAGATGAACATGCGTGTCTGGAAAAAAGGATTCAGCATCAAGGAAATTCCGATTGTCTTTATAGACCGGGTGGCCGGCAGCTCTAAAATGTCAAAGAAAATTATGCGCGAAGCAATCTGGATGGTCTGGTGGCTGCGCCTAAAAGCAATCTTTGGGAAGTTGAACTAATCTGCGGTGCCGGAATCTGCTGCCAAAGTATCAATAATCATTGTAACTCATAATTCTCTGCCTGTTTTAGAAACTTGCCTTAACCATCTTCTGGTTGCTGCCGAAAAAATTCAGCA
>JADFLZ010000299.1 GCA_022564135.1 Candidatus Zixiibacteriota bacterium | reverse complement strand
TGTAATCCTGGAATCGAAATATGAACTCGATGAAATGCTGACACTCCTGCATGGCTTTAATGTAGTGCGCTATGCCGCTATTTACTCAATTGATAACAGACTTCTGTCCGAAGTAGGTGAATGGAATAATAGCGCTATTGCTCACAGCAAAAGAATAAAGACGGCCTTTACAGATGATCTGGCGCATCATGATTATCAGGTGAAGCTAAATAACGGCGATGAATTCATAGTTCTCAATTATCCAATTACAACCAAGAGAGAATCGCTGGACAGAGAACTGCTTGGTATGACCGCCGGCTATGACAAAGCAGATGGAGATGATATAATAGTCGAAAAAGTCGGATCAATAAAACTGGTACTGTCATTGGCCAATGTTAATAAGGCCATAATTGAAGCTCAAAAGGCAGCCTTGCTGTTAACAGCTGCAATCCTGCTTTTTGGTATATTGACTATAGCCTTCCTGGTACGATTTGTAACCAGACCGATACGGGTATTACTTACTGCAACGGACCGGATAAGCCGCGGTGATCTGACGCAGAGCGTTGATATTCATTCGGGTGATGAAATAGGACATCTGGCTGTCACCTTCAACAAGATGGTGGACTCATTGAGACAGTCTCGAAATGAAATCGAAGAATATAACAGGAATCTTGAACATAAGATTGTGCAAAGGACTATGGAACTCGAAGAAATTCAGGCACAGCTGCTGCAGTCCGAAAAAATGGGTGCCATAGGTCAGCTGGCAGCAGGTGTGGCCCACGAGCTCAACAATCCTCTCGGCGGCATTCTCGGTTATTCACAAATTGCCCTGGAGAAAATGAACAAAGCCGGGGCTACTGAGATTGATGAAAAACAGCATCAAGATTACCTGCGTTATCTGTCAGAAATAGAAAAGCAGGCACGTCGCTGTAAGAATATTGTACAGAATTTGTTGAAATTCTCAAGATTGCCCGAGAAAATAGAATTTGAACAAATCAGCATTAATCATATTATCAAAGATACTGTGACGTTTATCGAGCATCAGCTCAATATGCACCAGATCGAACTTAAACTTGAATTAAACGAAAGTGTCCCCGAAATTAGCGGAAACGCCGGACAGCTGCAGCAGGTATTTACGAATCTGATAATAAATGCAATGCATGCTTCCGAAGCCGGCAGCTGTATTAAGATAAAAACTCAGTCAAGCCCGGCTCTTGGTGATTTTGGTGGAGCTATTGAAATTATGTTTATTGATAACGGCTGTGGAATTCCTTCTGAGAATATTAAGAAAATATTCGAGCCGTTCTTTACTACCAAAGAGCTGGGCAAAGGCACCGGCCTGGGATTATCCGTAAGTTACGGTATAATAAGAAATCACGGCGGAGAGATTAAAGTGACTTCTGAACAAGAAAAAGGAACTACTTTCATTGTTGTTTTACCTCTTCAGAAACCGACCATGGAAGCCGATAATCAAAGTAAGCAGAAAGTCCCCGACTTTCTTGGCTAAACAATAAGGGAAATGAGCAAGATGGATAAGAAAACCGTTCTGGTAGTAGATGACGAAGAAATAATCAGAGACTTTTTGTTCGAAGTCTTAAATGATGATTTTAACGTCAGCACCGCTAGCGACGGTGACGAGGCTATTGACAAGCTCAAAGAGCAAAGCTACGACCTGGTCATAACCGACCTTAAAATGCCGCGTGTTTCCGGTGACGAAGTTGTTAGATTTGCCAAACAATCTGATCCCGATGCCAAAGTCATTGTTATTACAGGCTACTCGAGTTTATACTCAGTAAGCAAATCAGCCAATCATGGCGCCAGCGCTTTTTTGTCTAAGCCTTTCAGCATTAAAGAACTCATGCAGACAGTAGCTGACTGCCTGAGCGACCCTAAAGCATCTCAGTGAACTCTGCTGCCTCTTTGAGTGAGAGGCTCATCTTTTTTGCACATAGGACATTCTTCCGGCGACCACGAAACCGCATCAATCGAACCTACTGAATACTGCGGATAGTCAAATTTTATCTGCCCCCCCGAGCGGTCCAGCATCAAGCCTATGCCGCAAATGTCAGCATCTCTGGAATTGCAAAGTTCAATCATTTCTTTAATCGACCGGCCGGTAGTCAGAATATCATCTACAATCAAAACTTTTTCACCAGGGCTTAATTCAAAGCCGCGCTTGAGAATCCTGCCGCTCTCCCCCGGTTCAGAATAGACGGCTTCAATGCCCAGATACCGGGCAACTTCGTAAGCTATAATCACTCCCCCCAAGGTAGGACCAATAATCGTCTGGATATCCTTACCGCTAAACTCATCAGCTATCATTTTGCAGATTTTTGTGCAAACCTTGGGGTTTTTGAGCAGCGTGAATTTTTCATAGTAGATGTCGGAGTGTCTGCCCGAAGTCAGTTTGAAATGCCCGCGCAAAAGCGCCCCGGAATCTTCAAATATTTTTAGTATCTCAGAGTTGTTCATTTTCCCGCCGTAATAATCGCTACCGCCGTAGCATAATGTTTCTCGTGGCTGATAGAAATCAGACACTTTTTGTGCCTGAGTTTTTCTCCGGCCAGACCATTAAAATCCAAACATGGATTTCCTGTCTCGTCGTTTATGATTTCTAAGCTGCTGTAAGCCGGTCGTTCTGTCAAAAACCGGCCAAGACTTTTTATCACTGCTTCTTTGGCAGCAAACCTGCCGGCCAGAAAATTAACCTTGTCGCCTTTTTGAGCGTAAGCCGCTAATTCTCTCTGGCCAAGTATCCGATTTACGAATCTGGCGCCATGTTTTTTCAGGATTTTCCTGATTCTGTTGGTTTCAACCAGATCAATGCCGACTGACTCAGTCAATTTTTGCCTCCTGACAAATATTCATAACCGGCTGATAATAAGCAATTCCCGGCCCTACGGCAACAGCGCCGAAAACTATTGCCAATAGCATTTAATCAGTTATCTTAGACAGCGACAACAGAGAAAAGTGTTAGGGCGGGGACGCCATTTGAAAATCTCTAACACTTAACTAATGAAGGTCATTTCTTATCTGCTGAGCTTTCGCCGTGACTCGTCTTTTATTGACGATAGCGATATCAACATGCAGTGAGCGGTTGTAAAAACCCTTTACCGTATGCGTTACGGAGTTAATTCAAATTGCAACCCCGCTCCATTAAATAATCCCGCGACTCAGCGGGATTTTTTTGTGACTTGAATGTTCTGGGGTAGATACAGATAGAGATTCTTTAGCGCAGCGGACTTGGATCTATTAAATCTTTGAATATCTTTTCGAAATTGGTCTGTTCTTCTTTTTTTACGGTGATAGCAAAGGCAAAAGAAAATCCTGAAGAGATAAAATATAAGCGGTCTTTTTTGATTTCCACAACTCCGATTTCACGCCTGACTTCTGCACCCGGCAGCCTCATAAACATTTCTATCAAATCAGTCAGCCCTTTGAACAAAGACGGAAAGTATTTCTTGAAATTGAAAGCGTCCTCGTCGTTTTCAAAGGCCCCGCCCTTATCCAAAAAGAAAACTTTCTCAACTCCGGCAATTTCCTTTAGCTCACTCTTAAAAGTTGGCTCGGTCAGGACTCTTATTCTCTGAGTCTGAGTACTTGCTACTTTTTTTGGTTTTTGATCCTTGATAAGAAGCATCACCTGGGAATGCTGGTGCTTGATGATTTCTTCCATGGCGGCCTGTTCTTCAGGGGAATCAACACACTTCTCAAGCTTCTTTTCTACTTTATGTAAAACTCTGCCGCCATCTAAGATGGTAGTCGTCAC
>JADFLZ010000298.1 GCA_022564135.1 Candidatus Zixiibacteriota bacterium | reverse complement strand
GGCTACATAGTCTTTGATATTTAAGGCCTTCTCTTTAGGCTCAGGGTAAAACCAGGCCGCATCTTTATTTAAGTCATCGCCGACCTTTATAGTGCAGTAACTGGCTTCACCTTTCCAGCAGCAGTCGCTGCGCGTATCGCTTGGCTCAAGGAATTCTTTCTTGACAGAATCCGCAGGGAAGTAGTGGTTATCTTCAACTACAATCGTTTCGTTGGACTCGGCTATTATTTCATCTTTCCAGATAGCTTTCATTGGCTGCTCCTTTTAATCTCAAGTAAGATATTCTGAGGGATAATTCTCTTTTGATAGTAACAGAGTCAAGTCAAAAAATGTTCAGCATAAACTTGAATCTGGTCATTTCGGTTGCTTTGAGCAGGACTTGTATTTATATAGAGTGCCGCTTGATTTGAAAGGCAATTTATTATGAAAAAGATATTAGTAACCGGTGCAGTCGGTCAAATTGGCTCAGAATTGACCTTTGCGCTGCGTCAGAAATACGGCCGGGATAATGTAATTGCTACCGATATCAGAATGCCATCGGACAGGGACCTGCGGGATTCCGGTCCTTTTGAGTTTTTAGACTGTCTCGACCCGCATCATATTACCAGAGTAATGCAGATTCACAAAGCCGATACGATTTTTCATCTGGCCGCGGTTCTTTCGGCAATCGGCGAGAGTAAACCTAATCAAGCCTGGCAGGTTAATGTCAACGGCTTGTACAATATTCTGGAAGCTGCCCGTCAGTATCACTGCGCTCTGTTTTTCCCCAGTTCAATCGGTGTTTTTGGAAATTCCACTCCCAAGCAAAATACGCCGCAGGAAACAATTCAGCGTCCTCTGACTATGTACGGAGTCACCAAAGTTACCGGTGAGCTTATCTGCGACTACTATCACAAGAAATTCGGCCTTGACAGTCGCGGGCTGAGGTTCCCCGGACTGATTTCATACGAAACTGAACCGGGCGGCGGCACTACAGACTATGCTGTCGAAATATTTTTTGATGCGATTAAGCATAAGTCCTACACCTGTTATTTAGAAAAAGACTGTTCGCTGGACATGATGTATATGCCCGATGCTATCAGGGCTATGATTGAACTGATGGAAGCAGACCCTGACAAACTAGAACATCGCAACGCTTATAATATTACTGCTACAAATTTTACACCGGCCAGAATATCAGAAGAAATAAAAAAACATATTCCGGAGTTTGAGATTTCATATCAGATAGATCCAGTCAGACAGAGTATAGCTGATTCCTGGCCGGACAGCATGGATGACTCCTGCGCCCGAGAGGAGTGGGGCTGGAATCATAAATATGACATTGAATCAATGTCCAAAGATATGCTCGAAAAAATATCTGCTAAAATCGCCAGAGCAGAAAAATCGTAGTAAAATTTATTAAAGGGAATTTAAATGCCTCTTTCAAACTTCGTCAAGTTTATAGAAGGACAGCTGAGTGAGCTCAAAGCTACCGGAACTACCAAAGGCGCTGAATTAGTTGTAACCGCTGTGTCCAAAGCAGAGGGAAATCGAGGGCCAAGGTTTTTCTTAGAGGGCTACGGCGACAAGGAATTTATTCGGATGAATTCCAATTCATATCTTGGTCTGCAGCTAAGTGATGATTTAAAAATTGCCGAAGAAAAAGCGTCCGAAGAATTTGGAACAGGTCCCGGGGCTGTTCGCTTTATCAGCGGTTCATATAAAGTGCATCTGGAACTTGAAAAAGCGCTGGCAGAGTTCCATGGCCGCTCAGGCTGTATGATAACCAGCTCGGCTTATACTTCGGTTCTGGGGGTGATAGCCACGCTGACGACTCCGGAAACTATACTTATCAGCGATGAGTTAAATCATAACTGCATAATAAACGCCATGAAACTGGCTCGCCCCAAAGGGAAAAAGATTTTTAAGCATCTTGATATGGCTGAACTGGAAAAATGTATCACTGAATCAATCGGACAGTGTGACCACCTTATTGTGGTTACCGACGGAGTTTTCAGCATGCGCGGCGACTATGCTCCGCTTGATGAAATAAATGCTATCGTCAAGAAGCATAATGACAGATTCGCAAAAGATATAATTTTAGTAGTCGATGATTCTCACGGCGTCGGCGCTCTGGGTCAGACCGGCAGAGGCACCGAAGAGCTGACAGCAGCCGGCCAGGTTGATATATTAATCGCAACTTTAGGCAAAGCCTTTGCTGTCAACGGCGGTTATATAGTAACTGACAAAGTAATTACAGAATATTTAAGAGAGAAAAATCCGTTTTATATTTATACCAATCCCATAACGCCATCGGAGGCTGCGGCTGCACGAAAATCGATAGAAATTTTAGAGTCAGACCAGGGCAAAAAACTGCTGGGACATCTTAGAACAATGACCAAAAAGTTCGAAGACGGTCTGGTAAGTCTCGGCTATGAAACGATTCCCAGCGAACATCCGATAGTGCCGCTGATGGTACGTGACACTCAAAAAACAGCGGAGTTGGTTCTGTACTTAAGAGAAAACGGAGTGCTTGCCACCGGTCTAAACTTTCCGGTAGTTCCCAAAGGCGACCAGTTGATACGCTTCCAGGTCTGTGCCGACCACACCGCAGCTGATATTGATTTTGTTTTAGGTGTTTTGGAAAAGTTTAAGAATCAATAGCTAATAAAATCAAGGGGTAGAGATCATGGCTAATTCCAAAGAGTTCGATGGCATCGTTATCGGTTCAGGCCAGTCCGGCGGACCATTATCCTCGGCCTTCGCACGGGCGGGCTGGAAAATGGCTCTGATAGAAAAAGCTGAAATCGGCGGCACTTGCGTCAATGTTGGCTGTACACCTACCAAAACAATGGTCGCCAGCGCCAGAGTAGCCTATGTTGTCAGCCGCGCCAAAGAGTACGGCGTGAATATATCAAACGTATCTGTAAACTTAAACAAAGTCAGAGATCGTAAACGAAAAATAGTAAATATGTTTCGTTCCGGCGGCGAACGAGGCATTGCCAACGCCAAGGTCGAACTTTTTCGCGGCCAGGCTTCGTTTTTAGATTCTAAGACGATTGAAATCGAACTTAATGGCGGCAGCAAGCAAACTCTGAGCGCTAAAAAGATTTTTATTAATACCGGCACCAGAAATTTTAGACCAAACATAGCAGGTCTCGACCAGGTAAAATATCTGGATTCGACTTCTATTATGGAGCTAAACAAAATTCCCAAGCATCTGATAGTCGTTGGCGGCGGTTATATAGGTCTCGAATTCGGGCAGATGTTTCGCAGGTTCGGCAGCAAAGTTACTATTTTACATCAAGGAGAGCAGCTTTTAGATCGCGAGGACAGCGATATTGCAGAAGGAGTTGCCAAAATATTAGAAGGCGAAGGCATAAATATTCAGCTTAAAGCGTCGGTAAAGAAAGTACTAAAGCTATCTAAAGATAAAATCAAAGTAGAGGCAACAATCGACGGCAAAACAAAAACGTTTACCGGCAGCCACCTTTTTATTGCCACCGGACGTGTTCCTGAATCAAATGAACTAAATCTGAAAGCTGCCGCTGTCAAAACCAACGCGCGAGGCTTTATAAAAGTAAACTCAAGACTTGAGACAACTGCCAAAAATATTTATGCCATAGGCGACGTCAATGGCGCCCCGGCCTTTACACATATTTCTTATGATGATTTTAGAATTCTGCGAACTAACTTATTAAACAATGGTGCGGCTAATACCAACGGCCGCCTGGTACCGTATACAGTATTTATTGACCCGCAGTTAGGCCGGG
>JADFLZ010000020.1 GCA_022564135.1 Candidatus Zixiibacteriota bacterium | reverse complement strand
AATTCACTCTCGGTGAATGGTCTGGCACAGATGAACAAAGGCAAGCTGGTGACATCGGACTCGATTCATCAGCAGCTTAATTTCATTACCAAGAAACTGAAACTTCCTTTTGATAAAGAACAGACGATACGAAATCTATCCTCAAAAATCACAGTCAAAGATGGAAAAGTAGGGCTTGATAATCTGAAAACTTCTCTGGGTGTCATAGGTGACCTGGAGCTGGGCGGTTTTTATAGCTTTGACGGAGAACTTGACTACACCGGTTCAATTTTGCTTTCCAAAGAGCAGACCAAAAAAATAATGTCCGAACTTTCCAAAAGTACTCTTTTGGGGGGACTGGCCGGATTATTGAATAACAAAAGTGTAGACAGGCTGAGACTACCCATAAAGTTAGGCGGCACGGTCGATAAACCGAAACCGGAGATTGATATGGCTGCTCTGACCGGTAATGCCGGAAAAAATCTGCTACAGAATTTATTTAAAAAAATAAGTGAGAAATAACAGCATAAATTGAAGCTCGTTTGTAACACATTACTTAAAAAATTACACGGCTGCAAAGCAGTAATATTTGGTGTTACTATTCTTGTCTTTTTGGTTCTTGCTCAAAACGCAGAGAGCCAGCAAAAACTCTCGCCCGAACTCTCAGTTATCATATCAAATAGTTCCAGCAGTGAGCTGCACAAAGTTTGGATTTATTTCGAGCTGCCGGATTCGCTCCTGGAAAAAGTAAAGTTAAGTGAGAAATCTTTAAGGCGCCGCTCAAAAGTTTTTGGTCTAAACGACAGTCAAAACCGTTTTGATTTTAGGCCGAGTGACAAAGTTTTGCAAGAAATAACATCGACAGGCGTTCCAATAAGAAGAGTCTCCCGATGGTTCAAAGCCGTGTCTGTCGAAGCCAGCGCCTCTCAAATACTACAACTGGTCCGGTTAGCTTTTGTCTCAAAAGTTGATTTGGTCAAGACACTTTCGACTCCTCTGCCGGTAGTCGAAGTCAGCCAGCAGCGAAACATTCCCGCCCAACGTAGTGCGCTGTTGCCCTATGGCTTGAGTCTGTTTCAGAACAGCTTTATTAATGCTGTCAAATTACATGAGGCCGGACTCAGTGGTAAGGGGGTTTTGATTGCACTATTTGATACCGGCTTTGATACCGCCCACGTCGCTTTTGATTCAACTTCTATAATAGTCAGCTACGATTTTATAAATAATGACGACGACGTTTCCGGCGCCGATTGTCCCACCGGCGTACAACAATCATTTCATGGAACTTTGACACTGGGAGTAATGGGAGCATATCTCCCCGGCACGCTAATAGGAGTGGCCTATGGCGCCGACTATGCTTTAGCGAAAACAGAGATAACCTGTACTGATATAAATGGCAATGATGAGTTTAAAGTAGAAGAAGACAACTGGATTGCCGCCGCCGAATGGGCCGACTCAATCGGAGCTGACATTATCAGTTCATCGCTGGGCTATACCACTTTTGATGATGGTGGAAGTTACACTCAATCTCAACTCGATGGCAACACCGCGCTGATTACAATTGCTGCAGATTTTGCGGCTGCTATGAATATTCTGGTCGTCAACTCTGCCGGTAATTCCAGATCTCCACAACCTGGAGCATGGAATACTATTTCTTTTCCAGCCGATGGTGATTCGGTCTTGACTGTCGGCGCCGCAACTTCGGATTCATCTCTGGCACCTTTTTCATCCCCCGGACCGACTGCCGACGGTCGGATAAAACCTGACATTTCTGCCATTGGTGTGAATGTTTTTACTGTCCGGCAGAACGGCGGCACAATTAGCGCTACCGGAACATCTCTTTCAACCCCGTTAGTGGCAGGAGGAGCGGCTCTGGCCTTAGAGCATGATTCTACCATGACTGCCAATGAAGCTTTGAAATTAATCCAACAGACCGCAAGTAGCTCACAAAACCCCGACAATGATTTTGGCTATGGTCTATACAACGCCGCCAGGGCGGCAGATATTATAAAAATTGACCAGTCAGGGATCTTCCAGGTAACTACCGGTCAAACCAGAATTATAGCAATCAGCGCTTCGGGGCGCTCTCTTGCTACTCCTGCCATCAGTCTGGCAGGCACAGTTCCGGCCGGAATTTCCCTGACAGATAATTCAGACGGCACCGCTTCGTTGTCGGTAACAGGCTCAGCTGCTCTGGGCGTTCAGACTATATTGAACATCGTTGCAGACGTCGGTTACTATGCCGATACAGCCCGGCTCGTAATTGAAGTGCAATCTTTGACTTCCGACTTTATAAGAGCAGCTCCCAACCCTTTTACAAGCTCGGTCAGATTTTTGATTTCCTCAGCAGCAGGAAATTGGCAATCTTTGACCATTTATACTGCTGCCGGCGAGAGAATATGGGAAAAAGTCAATAATTTCGCAGTTTCAGCCGATACTACTATTAACTGGGACGGCAGAAATGCCCAGGGTAAAGCAACTTCTGCCGGCGTCTATATCCTGCATTTTAGGGCCAGCAACGCTGAAAGACGTCTTAAGTTGTTGAAAACGAACTAATTAGACTTAAGGATTCTTTTATTGCTATGGCCTCAGCTATTTCAAAAAATGCTGTCATTATTGAGAGATGCGCTCTTTGTAAAATCGATCTGAAAGGTCGTTTTGCTTTTCTTGACGAAGAGTTCATGTCACTCACCGGATATAGAGATGAGGAACTGCTCGGCAAACCAATCTCCAAAATCCTTGATGCCGAAAGCGGTGAGCTGATTCGCAGTCTGGTCACTGACCGCAACCACTACGATACTTTTTTTGACTATGTAAAGCTGACACTTATTACCAAGCAAAACAGAAAACTGAGCTTATGCGCAGTTGTCTCCTTAAATTTTATTGGCGGTAACCCGGTAAATCTGCAGATGATTCTGACCAAAGCAGGCGGCTCCGGGCGAAGCGAGGTTTACGCGGCTCCGGATCAGTCCTCTTTAGATTTTCTCTCAAACCTGTCAGAAATGGAAGATTTTAAAAATCTAAATGAGCTTTTACAAGCTATACTCGGTTTTGCCGGCGCCGGTCAGCTGGGAATATATGATTACGACAACAGCACCATGTCTTTAAAGATGTCAGTTAATGACGAAAACAACGCTCAATATGCTAATTCTGAAATGCCAGCGACTTCCATTGTACATCTTATGGTAGCCGATTCCGGTAATAAATACAGCTATACTGATGATAAAGCTGTCCAGACAGCTATCGAAAAAAGCGGCAGTGCGCCGCAGGAATTTGTTACTTCGTTTATCACTAACTCAAACAATCAGTATCTCTTGCGGTTTATCTATGATGACAAATTTGAGGGGAAAAAGGCAGTGGCGGCAGTAAGTAAAGCTGATATAGGTTCAAAAATTCTGCAAAAATTGATTGACCTAATCGGCAATATCGACTGATCGACAGCAATTTTGGTCGGTTTTTGAAGAGATTTCTTCAAATTACGGGCCTAAGTGATTATCCCGCTTGACAAAATCGAACTGACAGCTTTCTTTCGAGCTTCCTTGTATTGCTTATAATAGAGAGAACCAGGAAAGCTAATGAATTCAATGACCGGTTTCGGCAAAGCCGAAATCAAGACAAAATCAATTTACTGCTCGGCGGAAATTACCAGTTTCAATAACCGCTTTTTGGAATTGTCAATCAGGCTGCCCAGGCAGATTTCAGCTCTTGAGGCTCCGCTCAGAGAACTAATATCCAAAAAAGTAAGCCGGGGTAAAATCACGGTTTTTGTAAACTACGAAAGAACCGGCCCAAATTCTCAAAAATACTCTATCAATACCGAAGCTTTAGAAGCCTATAGCAGTCAGCTTAAGAAAATCAAAAAGAAGCTCGGCCTAAAAGGGGAGATTGAAATTGGGGACCTGCTTGCCTTTCCGTTCATTTGTGAGTCACCCTCAAATTCAACTGATGTCAAAGAGATTTGGCCTCAGGTCAAGAAAGCTGTAGAGCAGGCATTGGGGCAATTATCAAGAATGCGCTCTATCGAAGGCTCTGCTCTGGCAAAAGATATGACAGCTCGAGTCGGCAGAACTCTAAGTCTGCTCAAAGCAGTAAAAAACGCCTCATCAAATTCTGCCAGTAATTACCGCAAAAAACTTTCGAAACGTATTGAGGAAGTTCTTTTAAACGGTAAATTAGACCGTACCCGTCTGGAGCAGGAGGTAGCAATTCTTGCAGAAAAGGCGGACATCTCCGAAGAATGCACCCGCTTTGAGAGCCACGCCCGGCAGTTCGGAAAAACTTTGAAAGCAAAAGGTGAAATCGGCAAAAAGCTAAATTTTATTTTGCAGGAGATGAACCGCGAAGTAAATACTATGTCCTCAAAGTGCTCAGAGTATGCGGTGGCCAAAGTAGCCCTGGAGATGAAAGAAGAAGTTGAGAAACTTCGCGAACAGGTTCAAAATGTGGAGTAGCAGTTTCAGGTGCAGCGCGGATGAATAGATGAATAAAGGAACAGCGGGTAAAATTGTGATAATTTCATCTCCGTCAGGCGGCGGTAAAACTTCTATCTGTCAGGGACTCTTGACAGAAGAGCGTAAAAGCCAGGGCTGGGGATTTTCAATTTCTTGTACTACCAGACCAAAACGAGAGGGCGAACAGCACGGCCGGGAATATTTTTTCGTGACAGAAGAGGAGTTTGACAAAAAGGCAGAAGCAGGCTTTTTTGCAGAGCACTTTCCGGTTCACCTCTACAAATATGGCACTCCAAAAGAGCAACTGGACAAAGTAGTGGAAGAGGGCGGCGTGATTCTTTTGGATGTTGACGTGCAGGGAGCGGCCAAAATTCGCCGGAAGTACCCCGATGCGATTTCGATTTTTGTACTGCCGCCATCAAAGGAAAGTCTAAAAGAGCGGCTGCAAAGACGCGGTACCGAGACTCCTGAGCAGTTAGATGTTCGCTACAACACCGCCCGGCAGGAAATGAACGAGTATTGCAATTTTGAGTATACTGTTATAAATGAAAAGTTGGAATCAGCTATTTCTGACGTTTTGAGCATAATTTCCGGCCAGCCGGGCTCAAACAAATCGCGGACTGAAAATATTAATAAGGAACAAATAAATACAATTATTAGTTAAGCTATTAAAATAATAGGAGAACATGAAATGGAAAGACCATCAATAGAAAAACTTGAAAAATTGGGGCTAAATCGTTACGAGGCAATCATTGTCACCGCCCGGCATGCCCGTTTTTTAAACAGCAAACGCCTGAAACAACTCGAATTGCTGGAGCAGGACCCCTCAATTGATATCGATTCCAGGAAAATTACTATGCGCGCTCTAAAAGAAGTTTTGGATGGAAAGGTTAAGTTTGAGCGTACAGACTCGATGTAGTAAGGTATATTTCTTAAAATTTAACTAAAGGGTTGTTAATGGCTAAAAATCTTGTCATAGTCGAGTCTCCTGCCAAAACAAAAACGCTTAGCCGTTTTTTGGGCAAACAGTATGTAATTAAAGCTACTGTTGGTCACATTATGGATCTGCCGAAATCCAAGCTCGGTATTGATGTAGATAACGGATTCGCGCCGGACTACGACATTATTAAGGGCAAAGAAAAGATAATCGCGGAGCTCAAAAAAGCTGCTAAAGGTGTCGAGAATATTTTCCTGGCCCCTGACCCTGACCGCGAAGGTGAGGCAATTGCCTGGCATGTAGCCACGCTTCTCAATGGTAAGGGCAAAGGCAAACCCAAAATCCACCGTATCTCTTTTAATGAAATAACTAAATCGGCAGTACTTGAGGCTATCAAGAATCCCCGCAAAATTGATATGAACAAAGTTAACGCCCAGCAGGCCAGACGTGTGCTCGATAGAATAGTTGGCTATACTGTTTCGCCGTTTTTGTGGAAGACAATCGCCCGCAATCTTTCGGCCGGCCGGGTGCAGTCGGTAGCTCTTCGCCTGATTTGCGAACGCGAAGCAGAGATTGATGCCTTTAAGGAAGAAGAATACTGGCAGATTATGACTAAACTTGAGACGGCCAAAAAAATCGCTTTTGAGGCACGGGTCTACAAGATTGGCGGAAAAACTGTGGGAACGCCAATAGATTCTATCAAGAACAAGATTATTGTCAAATCAGAAAAAGAAGTTAAGAAATATATCACGGAACTTCAGAAACACGATTATACTGTCAAAGAAGTCTCAAAAACTGAAAAAAGCCGCAAGCCCTATGCGCCGTTTATAACTTCAACTTTGCAGCAGGAAGCTGCCAGGGTAATGGGCATTGCACCCAAACATACCATGGGCATAGCCCAGAAACTTTATGAAGGTGTCGAGCTGGGCAAGGAAGGTTCTGTCGGTCTGATAACTTATATGCGTACAGACTCCACCCGTATCGCAGAGGTGGCTATAAAATCTGTGCGGCAGCATATTGAATCAGAATATGGTAAAGATTATCTGCCAGCTAAGCCGAACGTCTACGGTAAGAAAAAAGGCTCCCAGGACGCGCACGAAGCAATTCGCCCGACCGATCTGTCGCTGACTCCCGCCAAGGCCAAGAAGTATCTGAGCGCAAAGGAACTAAAACTTTACAGTTTGATCTGGAAAAGATTCGTGGCCAGTCAGATGAACAACGCCAAATATGATGTTGAAACAGTTATTATTGAGGGCGGAAGATTTCTGCTCAGGACCTCTGCTCAGCGAGTTAAGTTTGACGGTTTCTTAAAAGTCTACGAGGAAACCAAAGAGCCGGATGAAAACGATAGCGGCGAAAACGGCAACAGAAAAATTCCCAAGCTCAAAGAAGGCGACAAGATCAGACTGAATGAAATTTATTCAAACCAGTCATTTACCAAACCTCCGCCGCGCTACTCCGAAGCGATGCTGGTCAAGAGGCTGGAAGCCGATGGCATCGGTCGACCTTCGACATACGCTTCGATTATTTCGACTTTGAAAGACCGTAAATATGCTGATGGCGAAAATAGAAAGCTGACACCGACCGATCTCGGCAAAACAGTCAGCAGGATTCTGGTTGAGAGTCTGCCCGATATCTTTAATGTCAAGTTCACCGCCGAAATGGAAAAAGAACTTGATTTGGTCGAGGACGGCACCGACGACTGGGTCAAAGTACTAAACGATTTTTATAAACCGTTTATGAAAACTATTAATTCCTTAAAAGGGAAAGAGAAGAAAATAAAAGAGTCTCTGACCGAAGAGACCAAAATCAAATGCGAAAAGTGTAAATCAAATATGATTATTAAGTGGGGCAGAAACGGCCGTTTCCTGGCCTGCTCGGCTTATCCTGAATGTAAATCAACCCGGCCCTTGCCGGAAGAAGAGGCTAAGTCCAAAACTGATGAAAAGTGCGAAAAGTGCGGTTCTGATATGATTATCAAAACCGGTCGCTTCGGGCGATTCATGGCCTGCTCCGCTTACCCTGACTGCAAAAACGCCAAGCCGCTGACACTGGGAATCAAGTGCCCCAAACCTAATTGTGGCGGCAAGATTGTCGAAAAACAAACCAAAAGCCGCCGTCTGTTTTATGGCTGCTCAAAATATCCTAAATGCGATTTCGCTTCATGGGACAAACCTACAGATGTACCATGCCCAGTCTGCAATCATCCTTTCTTAGTTCAGAAATCGACCAAAGCCAAAGGTGATTTTCTGCGCTGCCCCGAGTGCAAGCACGAGAAAGAACAGCCAAGCTCTGAGGCCAAGGCAGAGACTAAGAAGAAAACAAAAACTGTCACCAGCTAAGCAGTTTTTCTCTAAATTTTATTGCATTGACGAGCCAGCTCTGAGGCAATACTTTGAAGCTGTATGCTAACAGCTGTATTGACTCAATTTTTCAAATATCTCCAGGTGGGCGGCAGATATTCTGATAACACCCTGGCAGCCTATCGCCGGGACCTGACTCCCTGGGTTTCTTTTTTGGAAAAACAGTACCAGGAAACTCCGTCCATTTCATTAAACGACCCGGTTTTGCTGAGGACGTATCTAAGGCAGAGATTGGAGAAAAAAATCGGCAACCGCTCAATGGTCAGATTTCTGTCGGCTCTTTCAAGTTTCCAGAAGTATCTTAGCGGCCGTCGCGGCTATAAAGAGTATCTGTTTGAAATTCCAAAGATGAAATACAAGTCACAAATCCCCGATTTTCTTACTCAAACAGAAACCAGCCGCTTATTTGAGAACAAGCTGCCGTCAAAGAATATGAACAAGTACCAGTTGATTCGTGACTATATCATTCTAGCAATTTTGTATTCTACCGGCATCAGACGGACCGAGCTGAAAAATCTAAAAGTCAGCGACATTGACCTGAAAACAGGTTTAATAACCGTGCTTGGCAAAGGGAACAAACAGCGGGTGGCGCCGATGGGAGAGAATACAATTGCTGACCTGAAAAATTATTTGTCTGTCAGACAGAGTTTCTTAAAAGAAAAAAATCGAGAGCGAGCCGATTTGTTCTTAAATAAAACCGGCGAAGCTCTCTCTGTGCGCTCAATTAATCGGCTGGTCAATAAGTATGCCAGAGGGCAGGGTCTGGAATTTACTCCCCACACTCTCAGGCATTCCTTTGCTACCCATCTGCTCGAAAACGGCGCTGATTTGCTTTTGATAAAAGAGATTCTCGGTCACGCTTCGCTTTCCACCACTCAGAAATATACTCATGTAACGGCAGAATCTATGAAAAAACAGTACAAGACAGCGCATCCCCGTTCGGGATTCCGCAAATAGGAATTATTATGAAAATTCGTTCTACGACAATTATTGGTTTGATACATAACGGCGAAGCGGCTATGGCAGGTGACGGACAGGTCAGCTATGATGATACGATTCTAAAAACCAGAGCATCAAAAATTCGGACTATGTACGATGATAAGATTCTTTCTGGTTTTGCAGGCGGGGCAGCCGATGCTCTGGCGCTGTATGAACTGCTGGATAAAAAAATCGAAGAATTCTCAGGCAACTTGCAGCGGGCCTCTGTAGAACTGGCCAAAGAGTGGCGCACAGATAAAGCTCTGCAAAAACTTGATGCAGTAATTGCAGTAACCGACAAAGAACATATTTTTCTCTTAAGCGGTACCGGGGATGTCATTGAGCCGGATGACGGAATTATCGCAATTGGCTCGGGTGGTTCTTATGCCCTGGCAGCGGCCAGGGCCTTATTAAAGTTTAATCCAAAATTTTCGGCGGCAAAAATAGCAGAAGAAGCTCTTAGAATCGCAGCGGATATCTGTGTCTATACTAACAGTGAAATAATAGTAAAGAAGTTGAAATGAATAACAGTTATCTGACTCCCAAAGAAATCGTCTCGCATCTTGATAAATATGTTGTCGGTCAGGACAACGCCAAAAAATCGGTAGCTATAGCTCTCAGGAATCGCTGGCGCAGACAAAATGCCGACGAAGATATCCGGCAGGAAATCATGCCTAACAATATCATATTGATGGGTCCGACCGGAGTCGGTAAGACAGAAATTGCCCGCCGGCTGGCAGATTTGGCCCACGCCCCTTTTATGAAAGTCGAAGCGTCGAAATTTACCGAAGTCGGTTATGTCGGCCGCGATGTGGAATCAATGGTGCGCGACCTGGTGGATATTTCGGTCAACATGGTCAAACAGGAAAAATCAAAAGATCTGAAAGTAAAAGCAGAAGAAATGGCGATAGAAAGGATTCTGGATATAATGCTGCCGCCGCCAAAAAGAAGCGCCATCGACTCAAAATCAGCGGACCCTGAAAAATCAGATACTTTCGCCAGGACCAGAGAAAAACTCAAAAGCCGTCTGCTTGAAGGCAAACTCGATAAGCGGGAGATAGAAGTCGATGCGCCGCAAAACCAGTTTCCGGTAGTTGAAATTTTTTCTCCAATGGGTATGGAAGAGCTGGGTGTTAATTTTCAGGAGATGTTTTCAGGAATGATGCCGCGCAAGTCAAAAAGACGCAAGATGCCGGTTGACCAGGCTAAAAAATTCTTAGCCAACGAAGAACTAAGCAAGCTGGTCAATATGGACGAAGTCATTCCCGACGCCCTGAACCGGGTTCAGGAATCAGGCATAATTTTTATCGATGAGATTGACAAAATCGTAGGCAGCGAAGGCAAGTCAGGTCCCGATGTCAGCCGCGAGGGTGTGCAAAGAGATATTCTGCCGATTGTTGAGGGCAGCAGCGTTAATACCAAGTATGGCCTGGTTCAGACTGACCATATTTTATTTATTGCCGCCGGTGCTTTCAGTTCGACCAGCCCCTCGGATTTGATTCCGGAACTTCAGGGGCGTTTTCCGATCAGGGTCGAACTTGATTCTCTGACTGCGGAGGATTTTGAACGTATTCTGACCGAGCCCAAAGCATCGCTGGTTAAACAGTACCACGCTTTACTAAAGTCAGAAAATGTTGAACTGGTATTCTCTGATGCCGCTATTAAGAAAATTGCCGAGTATGCTGAAAAAGTCAATACCGCCTCAGAAAATATCGGCGCCAGAAGACTGCATACTGTACTGACAACACTGCTTCAGGATATTCTATTTGAACCTCCGATATCCAAAAAGAAAGTGACCATTTCTGCAAAGATGGTAGAAGAAAAACTCTCCGAAATAGTTGAGAGTGAAGATTTAAGCAAATACATTCTTTAGCTCGTTTAAAGAACGAGCCAGCGCTGTTACATCTGATAAACTCTGATATCGCCGAGGAAACTGTTGGCGGCTACGTAGAGTTTTGATTCGGCCTGGTCGTAGTCGGGCGTACTGAACTCAAGAGTATTGCTTAACCCGGACGTTCTTTGCCCGCCCAAATCAATATCTCCTATAAAATTCGAGCAGTGACAGAAAAATGCTGTTTCTTTGGAGATGAAAATTCGGATATCACCTACGAATCCGGAAATTACAACGCGGTTAAGACCTTTGGATAAAATTCCTTCGTTAAGTATCAGTTCCAGATCACCAAGTCCCACAGAGATTTCTACATTGCTCAGGCTTCGTCCTTTGCAGTCAATGAACAGATCACCGAGCACTTTATTATAGCGGAGCCTGCCGGTAGATTCGAAATTTTGATAGTCGCTGGATTCTTGATGGGATGATTCGGTCGGTTTTTTTGGTTTTGGCGGAGGGGTGGGACTGACAGGTTCGGCAGTCTCAGAAGCAGCAGCAACCGGATCTTCTCTGTATTCGGTTTCCTGTGGTTTTGGTGCAGGAGAAGCATAGCTTTTGGTGTCTGCATGAATTGTAACCCTAATCGTTTTGCTTTTTTTGTCCTTTTTGCGAACGATTAACCAGACCCCAAATCCAATCAGACCGAAAGGAACCATAAACGAGATAAATTCGCCAACGTCGATCACGACAACTCCAATAGACTCAATCAAGAATATCAGCCCAAAAAATATGAGAAAGCCGCCTATGACAAATGTAGATTTATGCATAATCTTAATACTCTTAAAGTCCCTTAGAATATACTTACGTAACATTAGGCTAACTGTTGCCTCTGGCAAGCATTTAGAGAAGCAACGCCAAACCCTGACAACTTTACTTGACATTTTATTGATAGTCTTCTTTATTCTGCGCAATTTACTCAGAATTAAGACGGTAACTTTTTTGACATATTTTACATAAAGGAGGCCACATGCCGCGATCGCTTTGCCAGATTACAGACTTTAGCGCAGCCGAAATTAAAGAAATTTTTGAAATCACCAAACGTATGAAATCAGGACAGGACAGTTCGAAGCCTCTTGAAGGAAAATCGGTAGCCTGTATTTTTACTAAAGCCTCACTCAGAACCCGAGTTTCATTTGAAGTTGGTATCAGCCAGCTGGGGGGAAATGCGGTCTATATAACTGATGCCGAAATCAAGCTGGGGCAGAGAGAATCTGTAGCCGATGCCGCCCGGGTATTATCACGATATATTTCGATGATTATGATCAGAACTTTCAAACAGTCCGATGTTGAAGAGATGGCAAAATATGCTTCGGTGCCAATCATAAACGGCCTGACTGATCTGGTGCATCCCTGTCAGATTCTCGGAGACTATTTTACGGTCCTGGAGGCAAAAGGCGAAAAAGATAGATTTGTAGTCTCTTATTTAGGTGATGCCAACAACATCACCAACAGCTGGCTTAATCTGGCTTCTCTGATACCTATGGAATTACGAATAGGCACGGCCGAAGGTTTTGAGCCGGATGCAGCTATTCTCAAGCGGGCTAAAGCCAACGCTGACAGCAAAATAGTCATTACCCACGACCCTAAAGAAGCGATAGCTGCTGCCGATGTAGTCTATACCGATGTGTGGGCCTCAATGGGGCAGAAACATCTGGGACAAGAAAAGGCAGAGAAATTAAAAGGATTTCAATTAAATAGCTCTCTGCTTGCTGAGGCCAATTCTGATGCGATGGTTTTGCACTGTCTGCCGGCTGAGCGAGGGAAAGAAATTACTGACGAAGTGATGGATGGTCCCCAGTCGAAAGTGTTCGACCAGGCCGAAAACCGGCTGCATATCCAAAAAGGAATCATGAAGTTCCTTTTGAATTAGCAACGCCAACGGCAGGCCACAGCGGCGGGCAGAGACGAAAGGAGTATCACCCTATGCGTCCTCACAAAGCTTTGCTTGTTTTGGGGCTTGTCGCTGTTACCGGACTTAGTCTGCTGGTTAGCGGCTGCTCAAGTGACAGCAACTCGTCAAACCTGACACCGGGCTCTCTTACGGACCCCAATTTTGTGGCAGTTCAAACCGAAGTTAACAATCTGATAGACTCTACTGTTTCATATATTACTGAAGGATTGAATAATCTATTAGTGCTGCCGGGTGATACCGATGTAATAATCGTGTCTTATGGACCGACCCCCGGAGATTCCGTCAGCGCTGATTATGTCTATGAAAACGGCTGGCATATTGTTAGCTGGACCGGTAATTTTTCAGGAAAGACAACGTCATTTAAGGACTCCATTCAATTCCTGGACAATCTTGGTCAGCCTCAACAGGATAATAACAACACCGAAACACTGATTTATAAGCACAGGTGGGTAGAAATCTCTATTGATACTACTGTAAGTTTTACTGATTACTCAGGCGTAGTTGGCTTGACTCTGGATAATTTGGGCTCAGGCAGTGCCACAGTCAACGGTTCTCACAGTATTGATGTTTCCATAAAGATAGTAACGGTAGACTCAACTGTCTGGAGAGATATTTCTGTTGAAGGTACAGTATCAAATCTGGCAATCATCAATGTTCCTGGCGGCTGGCTTCAGAATTGTCCTTTAAGCGGCACTATCGGGGCGACTGCCAATATGACTTATACTAAAGATAGCGGTAATCCTGTAACCAGTGACTGGAGTTTCTCAATCCAGTTTACAGACGGTTTAATTAGTGTCTCTGCTATTTCGGGAACCACCTCCTGGTATTATACCGGGCAGGTATGTATTGCTCCGTCATAATAAGAAAAGCTTTATTGTATTATGAAAGCCCGGCTAACTACCGGGCTTTTTTATTTGCCCAAAATAGGATTTATAGATTCTTTTAGTCTGATGAAGGAGATAATAAAATATCCCGGCTGCTTCGTATGTGGAGATGATAACGATTTTGGACTTAAAGCAAAATTCTACTATGAGAATGGTGAAGCAATTACCAGAGTTGTTGCAGACAAGCGGTTCGAAGGCTATCGCGGGATTTACCATGGCGGCATAATTTCGTCATTGCTGGATGAAGTAATGATTAAGGCCATCTTGGCCGAAAGCAAGTATGCCGTTACGGCCGAGATGAAAGTTCGCTTCAAGAAACCTATAATTACAGGGGAAGAGCTTAAGATCAGCGGACGAGTATGTAGTCAAAAGGGGCGGCTTTTCTTTACTGAAGCACGGGCCGTTCGACAGAATGGTGAAGAAGTTGCCTCGGCTGAGGCCAAATGTATTGAAGCAAAGTCACAACTAAAAGCCGAGCTGATGAAATCAATCAGCTAGACAAATTAGCTAAAATTTTGGC
This sequence comes from Candidatus Zixiibacteriota bacterium, assembly GCA_022564135.1. Taxonomy (GTDB): domain Bacteria; phylum Zixibacteria; class MSB-5A5; order GN15; family FEB-12; genus JACZWU01. Next base: position 136 of record JADFLZ010000020.1, on the reverse strand, counting down.
AGGAAAATGGTACTAACTGATACGGCTGACAACAGCAGCAAACCTGGACTTGTTTCTATCGGCATTCTTCTTATGAATAAGGCAGTCAGATGCCGCCCGATCCAGCAGACGGGTTACCTGCTTATAAAGCTTCTGA
>JADFLZ010000297.1 GCA_022564135.1 Candidatus Zixiibacteriota bacterium | reverse complement strand
TTGCAGATATTTGATAAAATAGACTGCGAAAATGGCTCTTTTTCAACCACAGAGCTGAACCCGACTCCGGCCGAAGTCCAGCAGCAGATTGATTTTACGGTCAAGCATTTCAAAGCTGTTTGAGACGCTTTTTTCTGGAAGATTCTCCCCTCTTTTAGGTATATACTTCAACATGATAATATTTGCAGCCTCGGCTGTATAATCATTAGGAGACTAAAATGAAAAAGCTGACTCTCATTACATCGCTGCTGTTAATCTCATCTGTCGTAATTGCTGATGAAATAGCAGTCACTGTCTATAACAGCAATCTCGGCGTGATAAGCGAAAAGCGGACATTGAAATTTGAAAAAGGCATCGGCCGCTTGCAGTTTCGTGATGTGCCTTCATTGATAGATGCCAACTCAGTCGGCTTCACAGTCGAAGGCAATCGCAGCGTTTCAATTTTAGAGCAGAACTATGCCTTTGACTTAGTCAGCCCGGCACAGATGTATCAAAAGTATATTGATAAAGAAATCGAACTGATTGATAAACAAGGCAAACTATATAATGGCGTTTTGCTGGCCTCAAGTTCTAACGCCATAACCATTCAGGAAAAGTCCGGCAGGATAAAAATTGTGCTGTTGTCGCATGTCGTCGAAGTAAATTTCCCCAGTCTCCCTGACGGACTAATCACCCGCCCGACTCTTTTCTGGAAATATAATTCTGATTTTTCTGGTGAAGCGCTATGCGAAGTCAGCTATCAGACTTCAGGCCTGAGTTGGAGCGCCGAATATGTCGGGCTCTTAAATTCAGAAGAAACTCAGCTTGATTTGTCCGGCTGGGCCGCTATTAACAATACCTCCGGGAAAACATATAAAGACGCCAAACTGAAACTCATTGCGGGTGATATCCATCGGGCACAGCAAAGATTTCTTCCAATGGAAGATAGATTTGCGAGAAAGACTCTGTCAGCAGCTGCTCCCGGATTCCAGGAAAAAGTGTTTTTCGAATACCACCTCTACACTCTTCCCCGCAAAGCGACAGTGGCCGACAAAGAAATCAAACAAATCTCTTTGTTTGAACCGGCACATGCAGAAGTCAAAAAAGTATTCGTTTATGAGCCGGAAAGAAACCCCAAACAGGTGCAGGTAAAACTTCGTTTCAAAAATTCCCGGGAGACCGGTCTGGGCATGCCGCTTCCAGCCGGCAGGTTCCGCATATTTAAAGCTGACGATGACGGCTCCCGCATTTTACTCGGCGAAGACAGAATCAAACATACGCCCATAAATGAAGAGCTTAATATCACTGTCGGCAATGCTTTTGATATCGCGGCTGAAGAACGCATTATGAATCAGAACCGGATTTCCCAAAAGATCGAAGACCGCGATATGGAGATAGAAATTCGCAACCGCAAGGCTGAAGCAGTAACCATAGAGGTTGTCAAAAAGCTATACGGTTTCTGGGAGATTCTGGAGTCCGATTTTGAATATGAGAAAAAGGACGCCAATACCATCAAATTTGAGATAAAGGCCAAGGCCAACGAAAAAGTAGTGGTTAAGTATAAAGTCCGCTATAATTATCGTTAAATGTCTTAGGTTGACAGAGGCATTATTGGGCTATAATTTGCTGAAAATTTTGAGAATTTACAGGAGGGCATTTTGAAAAGTTTTTCTTATAAGATATTGATTCCGCTGGCTTTACTGCTGTTTTCGTTTGGCATTTCAGCAGCTCGTAAACTTCCGGTCGGAGCCTATATTACCAGCGCCAAAATTCATGTAATTGAAGAGCGCCCCGAAGATGCAGTTGCTATGCTTGACTCGCTTTTTCTCTACTACGGACCCCACTCTCAGGCTCTGGGACTAATGGCACAGATCATGGTGGACTTTGTTGAATCAAAAACAACCGCAGATGCAAAGTCTCCTTACGTCACCAAAATGATTGCATATTTTGACACTCTGAGAATAGCTTGCGATAACAAAGATATCAAAAAGAAATACCGCAAAAATTGTGATAAACTGATCGAAGAAGCCGATTCCACCATTGTCAAATACTGGAGAGAATTCTACAACAGGGGCATAGAGCAGCTCAACTCTGTAGAGGAGATGTTCAGCGAACAAAAGAATACCTCTGACTCTGCTATGCTGGAATTTTATACTACTTCTATTACCGCCAAAGCCGATTCAAGCATTTCAAATATGAAACTGGCCATTCAATTAGACTCAACAGATCATCGCCCGTACGTTGCCGTTGGCTCATTATATGAAAAACAGATTAAATATGAAGATGCTATCGTCTGGCTGGATCGAGCTATGGCACAAACTGAGGACAGTTCCTCGCTGCTGCTTTCGATAGCCTATAACTATATTAATTTAAATGAATACTGCCAGGCAGCCCCATTTTTTTCCAAATTCCTGATTGCCAATCCCAGCGACCTCTCCAATGCCAGTAATTTGACGATCTGTTATATCCGCTGCGATATGATGGACTCGGCCATGTCGGTCTTTGAAAAGATGCTGGCAGTTGACTCTGCTTACCCTGATGCGCTGGTCGGACTTGGTGATTTTTACAGACAAAAAGCCGGTCTGACAATGAAAAAAGCTTCTGAAATTAGCGGAGACAACCCGGATAAGGCAGCTACAATGCGTGAAGAAGCCAACGAATTATTTGATAAATCGGCAACCTATTATGAAAAGCTCATAACCATAAATCCTGATTCAATCAGGGGGCATGAAGAATACGCCCTTATAAGTTTTATCAGAGGGCGCTACAAAATAGCTGCTGAAGTTTATGAAAAACTGTCAGTTATGGAGCCGGACAATATCGAACACTGGATTTCGCTGGGCGACTGCCAGCTGACCCTGCAAAAATTCAAAGAAGCAGTTGTGGCTTATGAAAAAGTAGTTGAGCTTGACAGCGAAAGAAGATTGATCTGGGAGCGGCTAAGCGACTTATACGCCGAAACCCGTGCCAGCGCTGCCAAAAAGGCCGAAGCTGAAAAAAACCTCAAACGTCTGAGCAATTAGTTTCTCTTATTATGTGATATAGAATTTTTAATAAAAATAATATACTTAAAGCGGCAGGAAAAAATCTCCTGCCGCTTTTTTTATTATGAAAATTTGACTAATTTAACTTATGAATTTTGCTGAAATTGCCGTCTCCGGACCTCTCAAGAAAACGTTTGTATACTCCGTCCCGCAAAGTACGCCTGTGCTTGCCTGCGGACAACGGGTACTGGTCCCTTTTGGCAAAAACAACAAAATCGGCTTTTTCTTAGGTGAAACAGCTGACAAACCCGGCCTTAAAATAAAGAGCCTGGCCAGAACAATTGATGACTCCTCCCTTTTTTCAAAGGAACTCTTTTTGCTCTGTCTCTGGATAGCCGACTATTATTTTTGTAATCCGGCCGATGTTTTGGCTGCAGCTTTGCCTGCGGCAATCAGAAAAAGTAAGTCATCACATTATATCTGGCAAAAAACAACTGAATCAATCCCGCCCGAACTCCTCCCGAAAGTTAAGCCAGGAAAAAAACTGACAGCAGCGACGCTTAAAACTATCAGGCAGCTTGACTCCCGTCTCTTCAACAAGCTCAAAAAAGAAAACGCCATTATGGAAATTTGGCCGGATGACAGCAGCTCTGATTTTCTTGATTCTGCCGGCGGTTCAGAGTCTGAAGTTCCGTTGAGTTTTATCAAAGGGCGATCGGGAGTAAAAGAAATATCGCTGACAAGCGAGCAGCAGAAAATCTTTGATGAAATAGTTCCCTTACTGACCAAAGGCCACCAGGT
>JADFLZ010000019.1 GCA_022564135.1 Candidatus Zixiibacteriota bacterium | reverse complement strand
AATCTGAGAACCCTGAGTCTTCAATTGGAAAAGTTATGTAAGTCAAGACTGCATATCAGGGCAATCAGAGCAGCCCTTAAGGACTTTATCTATATTCTCAAATATATAGTGCGATAAGTCTTTATCAAAGCCCTAATTAGCGACACGAAAGTTCATTTTTTTCTGGTAAAATTTTTGAAAAAAAATTAGATGCGATTTCCTACCTCGATTCAGACAATATATGCGTTCACTCTCTCCGGGGGGTAGGGTAGGGTTCTAATCTGCAAGGATCCTTGACTTTGTCGGCCCAATTGTCATATAACCCTATTCAGGTAACGAATAGAAGCAATTATTTAAGTCTAAAGATGATTAAGTTATCGAGAAACTCTCAAATATAGACAATATCAGAGTGGTGGGGTGTCCCCGAGAAGACGAGACAAAGCGTAGGCTACTTTCTGTCTTTTTAATCAACGTAACACTTTGCGGGGAAATAAATTAAGATTATGTATTAGTGTCTAATTTTACCTCTTTTGGGGGTGTTTTTAGAGCAAAAACGGGGTAATTTGACTATTTTTTGAGAATAATTAGGCTAATTTCGTCATCCCCACCTATCTATACTATAATATACGAAATTTTCTTCGAGAAATCAACTTGAGTGGCTGAAAGCTGAATCATATCATATGGTTCAAGTAATTATAAGAAAGCAAGGCTTGAACCGATGGCGGAAATCCATGTTCCCAAAGACGCACTTTCTATTCTCGATGAGATCATTAAACTCGCTGAGCAGGTAGAGGCCAACAATAATTATTATGGAGAATATCCTGATGTTGTTGGCCACGAAGAGGTAACAAAGTTCAACCAAGATTTCGATAGATTGCATTCGGCAATACTTCTGTTAGGCAATCGTTGGTGCGAAATGGATCCAATATTGTATTCTTGTCAAACCTCTACTGATCGTGAAGAGTCCTGTTCGCTTTGGTTTTTCAGGAACGATAGCGAAGGCTTTGATGGCTTAATTGAGCATCCCGTTCCGATAGAAATTTACGATATTGTGGATGAATTCTGCAAACCCAATGAAGTTCCGGGTAAGAAGAGGTTTCCGATCGAGGTGCGCCAAAGGCTGTCAGTGCTTAGAGAAAAAGTTATTGTTCAAACTAAATTAGCCACGAGGGTTGAAGAAATTCAAGATAAGGATGAAACTGCACTCCATAACGATCCGAAAGAAAAGGTCATTAAACCAAAATTAACTAACGCCGGTAGAACATTAGTATGTAGCAAGGGTACTTTTAACTTTACACCACCGCAAGCTATAGTCGTTAAGATAATGTTGGAGAAAAAATTCAACTCTCAAGAGTTCTATGCAGAACAAAAGATATTGAATGAGGCTAAAATGAATGAGACTTCATTTGCTAACGTATTTAAGAGTCGAAAAAAAGAATTTAAGGCAGTCTTTGAGCAACATAAAACTATGAAAGACTGCTGGAGATTGAACCTCGGCCAAGCAGACGATTAATCTCAAATACAAACCTTCCAGAATTTTTCCACACAATTTCCAATCTTTTCCCGCTTTATTCCAACATATTTCCGATATGTGTCTTAGGACTACAACTGGCAATACAATAATTTGTCAGTATGATTTTTACATCAGGAAAACTTTGTTTCAATGATTACAAGTTTATCGATACCGCATTCGGTTCACCGAAAAACAGAAACAGAGTTATCTCTGTCGAAGAGTTAGAGATACCGGATGATATTGCCAACTGCTTTAGCTCAATGTATCGATTCGAAAAGGGATACCAGGAACATTGTAAGAAAACCGGTTCAGTTAGCGGATCGAGTGACTTTGCCTGCTACTCTGACTATCTCTGGTTCGACATTGATAATGCCGTCTTAGAAGAAGCCTTAGTTGATGCCCGACAACTGGTAATCAACATAGAACAGATTGACTCAACTTTGTCTGAAAAGGTGTTGATTTTCTTCTCCGGTGCCAAAGGCTTCCATATCGGCCTCCCATCTGCCCTATTTGGTATGGAGCCATCTGCAGACCTACCTCGCATCCACAAGCAATTGGCCAAGATGATTGCCAAAGATGTTTCAATTGATACTGCAATTTATGAGCATAACCGATTGTGGCGAATACCGAACACAAAAAACCGCAAGTCAGGTCTCTATAAGATACAATTAACTTTTGATCAGCTGGCCACACTAAGTATTGATCAAATCAAGAAATTAGCAAAACAACCTCTCGGTAAGCCATATCTCTGTTTAGTAAAGCAGGGTGAATTTTCTCCCCAAGAGAATCTCAGCCAATTATATAAACAGGCTATCTTGGAATTGAGCTCACCTGATCAGAGAATTTCATCTAATGGCAAAGCCGATTCATCTATGTGGATCCCTGATTCGCTGGCTTCACTAAGTCCCGGCAATAGAAATGAAACATTTACGAGGATTACCGGAAAACTCCATCATAATGGTTTTTCTCCAGAAGAAATAAAAGCTCTGCTTCAACCACACGCTGAAAAGTGTCAATTTCCATTATCAGAGCTGCATAAGCAAATTGATGGAATTTGCCGTAGATATCCAGTCTCTGACCCCGTTCCCGATTTCCCCCCCTATATAGGAGGGAATTTGGAAACGGGGTCGCAAGAACTTCAGATTAAGCCCCTGAACGAATTCCTAAACGAAAAGCAGCCAGAATTGACCTGGGCGGTTGAAAATCTATTTCCCATAGAATCAATAAACTTCATTGCCGGTCCTGCAGGTCACGGCAAGTCCTGGATGCTGCATGATCTGGCTATTGCTACTGCAACTGGAGACAAGTGGTTAGGCCATTTCGGTACATCTCAAGGATCAGTTTTGTACATCGACGAAGAAAGTTCCGGAACGCTGCTACGCAAACGTTTTCGTGCTTTGATAAAGGCGAGGGGCGAAGAACCGGACCTGTCTAATGTACAACTTTGTGTGGGCCAAGGAATAAATTTTTCTGATACCAAATCATTCAAGAGACTTTTGCACGTTATTGATACCTACCAGCCCGCAGTTATCATTATTGACTGTCTCATTCGAGTACATGATGCTGAAGAAAACTCTGCTTCCGAGATGTCCAAAGTTTTCAAAAGAGTAAAGTCAATTGTCAGTCAGTTTGGGTGTACTATTGTCATCGCTGACCACCATAGAAAACCCGGTAAGAACTCTACGAGTCAGGACTATTCGCTTCGCGGAAGCTCAGATAAAATGGCCATCGCCGACTCGGTTCTTTCGATTCGATCGAAAGACAACAGGATAATCGTCGAACACACAAAATCCCGCCACAGCCAAGCAATCAATCCTTTCATAGTCGAGATCGAGGACTTAGATGAAGGCAGTACCTCCGTTCGATATGTGGGTGAAGCGGAGACTAACGATAGAAGCGCAAAGCTGAGTAAGGCTCAACAATTTATTGAACAGGAACTGGACTGTGAGCAGTGGATTGCCAGAAAAGTCTTGACTGAATCTGCTAAAGATAAAGGAATTCCGCCCAAAGTTCTGGGCAATGCGCTGAAACAACTCGTGACTGATAAGAAAATAGAAAGAGATGACCGCCCACCGAAAAATGGCAAGGGTGGAAAGTCGGCATTCTATCGCAGGAAGAAGAATTAACTTGAAGAATGACATATGGAAATGGTTTGGAAGTGAATTCAAGGTCCACTGCGAAAAGCGAGAAGATTATCAACAGATTGTTTGTTGGACCAAGTGTAGACCGGGAGGCTCGTATCTGTTTCCTGATGGACACAAAGAGTACGATGTAATTATTCCTACTTCGCTTTATGACAGGGTTGCTAAACTCTTAGGTCTGCCCCCACGACCAGTTTGTGAAAAAAGAAGAATTCACGGACAGAAAATGGCTGAGATGAATAAAAAGCACCGGTTTTTACGCAAGACAATTTCAAAATAAGAGCGCTGGAGAGTTAAAATAGTGTACAGTAGTGAAGCAGGATATAAATACTCTAATTCAGCCCTCAGAGGCCGTTACAGTAAAATTGGGGGTTTAGTCTGTAGAATCACACAGCAACTAATACTTATAACAATTTGTTTGAGACTAAGGTTCCATATTACAGATTTAGTTCGAATTTTCTTCCCCCGGTGGGGCTAAGCGATGAAGAAACTCCTGACACTACAAGAAGTATCTGAATTACTGGAGGTCAAACCCTCCACTATCTATCAGTGGACGCATCAGGGATTTATTCCGCACGTGAAGTTAGGCAGGCTACTCAGGTTCAAGGAAGCAGATATTGTTAACTGGATTGAAAAACGGTCTGCAGCCGGAAGAGCTACCAGAAAACTCCCCACAGCAGAACTGGGACTATGACCCTCAGCATACATATATATAGTCCGCTTCTCTGGTCTATTATGTTGGGCGCTGCACAACTACTGCAAGAACTCGCTGCCTCGTAGTGCTTTACAACCAAACAGGATACTGACTTGAAAAATCAAAAGGGAGCATCAGCGAGACAGACAATCAGGTACCTGCGAGAGTCGTCGTTCTGGGACTTTGTGAAGTTCACTGCCACCCAGCGATGGCCAATCCTTGATACTCGTTTACGCTATCGTAACCTGTGGGGTAGCTGGTCGCATATAGCCGCAATGGATATTTTCCTGTTGGTCTGTTCCGGATACACTCGTGGCCAGATTGCTCGTTGGCTCAGAGTTTCCCTGGATACTATTAACGGAATGACCCGCAAACTGAAACAGGCTGGCGTTCCTATCAGGCGTGCCAGCCGGCCAGAGAAGAATACCTCTATGATTCCCGAAAGACCTTCCGCGCAGGAGCTTAGAGAAACACAGCGAGTTGAAGAAATAATGGCAAACGTGAGGTGTCTCATCGAACGATATGAGATGACCACTCAAGAAGGAATCAAAGAATGGCTACTCCTGGTAATCGACTATGAGCTATCGCGACTTCATCAACAGCGAGATTTGAAGTTTGAACTCCGGACGGCAGTGCAAAGATATCGCCCGATGACTGAGGAGACTTTTGACGCTCTTATTCTGGCAAAGAAGAAGCGTGAATGTGGCGGCAAGGTGGGCGGAGGACCGCAGTCAGCAAATGAAGATGAAACTTCTTCTTTCAATCTAGCCTATGTGAGAAGTTCGTTACGAGGCAGTAGATCATCAGGTGCGCTGAAGAATGATAACGGTCTCCTGATACGGTACCGGAGCGGCAAATGGTCTTACAATGCATACCAATACGGTCGATACCCTACTTACCCGCATATTAGCAGTCGACCCGCCTAACTCAGTCTCTAGGTATACGCCAGGGCTTAGAATTCTGACAGTATAAGGTTCCCTTTTACGAGGCAACTGGGCTGTTTCTCTCCCCCTATCGGACTATTATAGAACTTTCGGACCGGTAGTGCGCTACCTTCGCAGAGCCAGTTGAATATACTAACTCTAAAACTGGACCGAAATATGGGGGGCAGTATACAAAATCCCCCAGGAATCTCCCAGCCACTCGTGAAACTATAAAGTGCCTTCGGTGCTATCCTGAACAAAATCCGGTGCTGTGCTGCCTAATTGTACTGACATTGTTTTCTCCTTACTTACCTTAATCTTTAATACTTGGGAACAGACGGGTCAACTTCATCCGACCAAGCCAGAATTCCTCCAACCAGATTCCGAACTTTTCTAAACCCGGCCTCGCGCAAAAATTTGGTGGCCTGGGCACTGCGTTCTCCCAAACGACAGTGTACAACAATTTCCCACTTCCGCTCGAGCTCCGCAATACGAGTATCCAGTTCGTTAAGCGGAATCAGTTTCGAATTCGGTAGCCGGCAAATATCGTATTCCTGCGGCTGGCGGACATCGAGAATAAACAGATCCCGTCCTTCGTCAAGCTCGCTTTTCAGCCCAGTCGCACTTATTTGCTCCTCCGGTTCGAGATCGATACGGTCCTGTTCGGTACCTATACCGCAGAACTGCTCGTAGTTGATAAGTTCAGTAATGGTGGGATCTTCACCACAAATTGGGCAATCGGGCTCCTTTCTAACTTTTAACTCTCGAAATTTCATCGTCAACGCATTATACAGAAGCATACGCCCTATCAAAGGTTCACCAGTGTGAAGAATCAGTTTTACTGCCTCAGTTGCCTGGATCAGCCCGATTGTACCCGGCAGAATACCCAAAACACCTCCTTCAGCACAACTCGGTACTAAACCTGGAGGAGGAGGTTCCGGATAGAGACAGCGGTAGCAGGGACCTTCGCGAGCATAAAACACTGACGCCTGTCCCTCGAATCTGAAAATGCTGCCATAGACATTTGGTTTGCCCAGCAGTACACAGGCGTCATTGACCAGATATCGCGTTGGAAAGTTGTCGGTACCATCGATGATTATGTCGAACGGCTCAAGTATTTCCAGGGCGTTTTCAGAAGTAAGCATCGTTTCGTAAGTATCAACTTTAACTTGAGGATTTATAGCATTGATAGCTTCTTTGGCAGACTGCAGTTTATGACGACCAACATCGTTGGTAGTATAAATCACCTGTCGCTGAAGGTTTGTTGCCTCGACTACGTCAAAATCAACCAGTCCAATTCGACCCACACCTGCAGCGGCAAGATACAGAGCCAGAGGCGATCCAAGTCCACCCATGCCTATTAGAAGGACGCTTGATTTTTTTAGTTTCAACTGGCCCTCGAGGCCAACTTCCGGCATAATTAAATGGCGACTGTATCGCTCAATCTCTTCGTTGGATAAAGTCGTAGAGCCTTCATCACCAGTTGAAGCCGGCTCCTTTAGCGTATCCTTTCCGCCCGCCACAGCCGGTACCAGCATTATTGTATCACCATCTTTTACAACCGTGTTTTGTTGATCAAGGTAACGGATGTTTTCATCGTTCAGATACACATTAACAAAGTTGCGCAGTTTACCCGAATCATCGAGCAAATGCTTTTTCAGTTTGGGATAAGTTTCTATCAAACTGTTGAGCAAATCATTAACGTTGGAACCGCTCAACTCGATACTGTCTGTATTATCAGCATACTGTTTCAGTGCAGCCGGTATTATAATTGTTACAGCCATAAACTGCTCCTTTCAGATTTATTCAATAATGAGATTTTCTTTATCAAATTTGGCGCGATCATCTCTAAGTCGCCATGAAGTTACCTGACCGTAGCCTTTGTCAGACACCGATACTATCACATAGGAATACCATGGCCAGGCGTGAATCAAATCATATTCTGAAGGGCGCGCCCCGGCATCGGGATGTGAGTGATAGAACCCTATAACTTCCAGACCATCCTGATGCGCTTTCCTTTCGACGCTGACGAACTCCTCTGGATTTATCAAAAACCTTTTCCTGCGAGCTCCTTTATCGCGGGCATTGTCAGCTTTGACAACATTCTCGACCTTTCTAATATCGTCATTTCCAGTACCAACAAGAAGTCCACAGCACTCATGAGGATAAGTATTCTCTGCGTGGTCACACACTGACTTTAATTGCTCATCATGAATCTTTATTGCCATTGTTTGACTACCTCCAGAAATTCTGATCGAGATATTTTCTCCCACTGTCAGGGAAGATGGTTACAACTACACCCTGCCTGAGCTGACGTGCCACTCTTAAGGCCACTACCGCAGCCGCACCTGCTGACATTCCCACCAGTAACCCTTCTTCTCTGGCCAGTCTTAAAACCATCTGCTGAGCTTCTTCAGTTGATACCGTCAGGTCTTCATCTGACAGAGATGCTTCGTAGATGCCGGGTACTATTGACGTTTCCAAGTGCTTCATCCCTTCAAGTCCATGCAGGGGTGAATCAGGCTGGAATGATATCAGCTTCACAGAAGGTTTTTCCAGACGAAGCCGACGGGCACAGCCAACAAATGTTCCGGTTGTACCAAGTCCAGCAACAAAGTGGGTAACTTTATTGTCTGTTTGGTTCAAAATTTCAAGAGCCGTTCCGTTGTAATGCGCTTTCCAGTTTGCGGGGTTGTTATACTGATCAGCATAAAAATATCGCAGAGGTTCATTCTCGTAGATTTTGCGAGCTTCAACTATTGCTCCATCAGATCCCTTCAGTTGGTTAGTAAGAACAAGTTTCGCTCCGTACGCTTTCAAAATCTGCTTGTATGTTTCACTGACGTTGGCCGGCAGCGTCAGTTTTACCCTGTAGCCCAGAACTGCTCCAATCAGTGCGTAGGCAATTCCTGTATTACCAGAGGTAGCATCGAGAATTGTTTTATCTGCTGTCAATTGACCCGAACGCTCACCCTCCAGAATCATGTTCAGTGCCGCCCGGTCTTTGACGGACCCACCCGGGTTAAACCATTCAGCTTTGGCGAGAATTTTCACTGGTGCAACATCGGCCCCGATTCGTTTTAGCTCAAGTAGAGGCGTATGACCAATTTGGCCTATAATCCCAGAAATAGCTCTGGTAGACCTTACACCCAAAGGTTTTACTTTGTTTTTGGCAAAAAGCATTGACATATGTTTCAAACTTTGCGATAAAAAAAAGCCGTTCCGTTTTGGAAAGGCTCCCGTCGCAATCTTATTTTAATAAACTCAGTTTACAAGACGCTACGTAAACCTTTCCCTAAATACCTCCTGGGTACACATACAACAACCGCAAGAACAACAGCAAGTGTTGCAGCAATCACATTTACAGCAGCATTTAGAAGTTTTAGAAAGATTCACTTTACTCATACGGTTATAACCAATTGACCCAAATATACTCATTTCACTATAAAATATTACTTAGGATAAATTTGTCAAGGCCTTTTTAGGTAGTGGTGCATTTTCAACTTTTTTATCGGAAGGAGACCTAAAATGCAGAATATAATAGAAAAATTCAATTCTTTTCTTGAGGGTGATGCCAAGCTGAAAATCAAAGGAAAGGATTTAGAAATAACCATCGGTTCCCGTCTGAATAGATATTCTCAAAGGTATCAATTGGAGGGGCTTTCCAGTCTTTTATTTCTCTCTGGAGCCCCTTATATGTTTTTTTTGCCATCTGGTTGTGTTATCCTTCTGAAGCAGCTTTATATGAAAAGAATGAGCGGATGAAAACCTACAAAGTAATGCCCCATACTGCTGATGTTCGGCTGTGGGTCGCAGGCGGCAGTCTTGAAGAGTTGTTCGCAGTCGCACTTGAAGGGATGGCTGTCTTGATAAAGGAATCAGATGAAGGAGTCGCTCCGGACAACATAATAACGGAAAAGGTTGAAATTGAGTCTGCTGACCAAACCGCCCTGCTGATTGATTTTCTCTCCACAGTCCTGACTTTGTCTCACCAAAACAAGGCCGTGTTCAGGCATATAATGTTTGAAAAACTGAACGAAACTAATTGTATTGCGGAGGTAAGAGGATATCCTGCGGACGGTTTCGATGACGATATAAAGGCAGTGACCTATCATGAAGCAAATGTGGTCAATGATAAAAGCGGCAACTTTTCGACAATGATAGTATTTGATATCTGAGTGATGAGTACTGTAAAACACAGAGATATTCCGCTGAACAAAATTTCTGACTGGCAGTGGGAGATTCCTATTTCATATCGCAACGATATGAGGGTCCCCGCCCGAATATACGCCTCTGAACAAATGCTGGAGTCAATCTTTCGGGATCGCTCGCTGCAGCAGCTGGTCAATGTCGCTACGCTACCGGGTATACTCAAAGCTGCGCTGCTTATGCCTGACGCCCATGAAGGCTACGGCTTTCCTATCGGGGGAGTGGCAGCTACTGAACATCCCGATGGTCTCATCTCACCCGGGGGAATTGGTTATGATATCAACTGCGGCGTGAGACTTTTGACTTCGCAGACTACAATCGATGAAGTAAAACCGCATATGGAAAAGCTGGCACAAAAGGTTTTTGAAAATGTTCCCTCAGGGGTGGGTAAGGCGGGTCACCACAGGCTCAGCATCAAAGAACTGGATGAAGTCCTGCAGCACGGAGTCAAGTGGGCTGTACGGGAAGGACTCGCTACCGAACAGGACCGGCAACATATCGAATCGGGTGGCTGTCTTCCTGAAGCCGACCCGCGTTCGGTTTCGCGCCATGCCAAAGAAAGAGGCAAAGACCAACTGGGAACGATGGGCGCGGGCAATCATTTTGTTGAAATAGACCATATTGACGAAATTTATGATAAAGATATTGCCGCGCAGCTTGGCTTGTACAAAAACCAGACTGTCTTTTTAATTCACACCGGTTCGCGCGGATTGGGACATCAAGTTGCTACCGATGCTTTGCGCGAGATGATGACAGCTATGCCGAAGTATGGCGTCAAACTTCCCGACAGAGAATTAGCGGGAGTACCGTTTTCTTCAAGAGAAGGACAGGAGTACTTCCAGGGAATGTGCGCCGCCGCCAATTTTGCCTGGACCAACCGGCAGCTGATAACGCACCAGCTTCGTCAAGCCTGGCGGTCTGTTATGGGGGATGGAAACGGCACGCTTGAGGTTTTATACGATGTGGCTCACAATATTGCCAAAATCGAAGACTACGAAATCGACGGCAAGATGACAAAGGTAATCGTCCATCGCAAAGGCGCCACGCGGGCCTTTCCGGCCGGACATCCCGATATTTCTGAACTGTTTCAGAAAACCGGCCAGCCAGTATTGATACCCGGCAGTATGGGAACGGCTTCGTACGTATTAGTTGGCGCCGAAGGCGCAATGAAGGAAACGTTTGGTTCATCGTGTCATGGGGCAGGGCGAAGTATGTCCAGAACGAAGGCTCGCAAGGAAATGCAAGGGGACGTGCTGCTTCGGGAATTATCGGAACAAGGGGTATTAGTTCAGACTAAGACCGTCAGGACGTTAACCGAAGAAGCTCCTTATGCTTACAAAGATGTTCACAGCGTGGTTGATGTCGTGCATAATGCGGGTATCGCCATAAAGATTGCCAGGCTCCGCCCTGTGGCCGTAGTGAAAGGATAAGAAAGAGAAATGACATATAAAGATTTGCCCGATGACCTGCCCCGGTTATTGTACCACTTGTTAAGTTAGACCTACAGCCACCCTCGTTAAGTTGTTTGTTGGTTGAAATGCATCCAGTGGTGGCGGTAGGTAGCCCCGAATAGCATTAATTGAGTCCATTGCTGCTTCCTTCCTCGATCCAAATCAATATACTAACTCTCAAACTGGATCGCGATATATGGGGGGCTGGTCACAAACAGTAAGGTTCGAAAAGTGCACAATTCGGGAGCTATTCTAAGCTAAAATCAAGTATAAAAGTTCTGTGTTTCGTAACGTAATCCTCGTTCAAACCCACTAATATCTTAATGACAGAACAATGCGAACTATTCTGGAACAAGCGCAATAATTCTTAACGGCCCACCACTCCCTCCTTTAATCTTCATCGGAAGAGCAACAACCAGAGTTCCTGTTTCCGGCAGTTGGTTCATATTTGCAACATTTTCAAAGGCTGGAATATTTTCACCCATCAATATTTGATGACTTTCAAACATCTGGGACTGACCGTAATCAATACTCGGAGTATCAATACCAAGAGCTTTGGGAGAACGATTATCCACCAACCAGCGGGCAGCCTCAGGGCTTAAGCCCGGAAAATGCAGTTCAGCAATTGCCTCCAAGCCCCGTTTGTCAGTTCCCATATATCGAATAGGATCTGGCCAGTACCGCCCGTATCCGGTATGGAACAACACGATTACATCTTTAGCAATTAAGCCGTGTTCCACCTCCCAAGTGATGATATCATCAACACTTATCAGATAGTCTCTGTTGGCAAGTGCCTTTTCTGATACATCAATAACGACAGCCGGACCGATTAACTGTTCCAGTGGAATCTGTTCGACTGTTCTGCCTCCCTGTGCAAAGTGAATTGGTGCATCGATATGTGTACCGCCGTGCTCAGATGCTGAGTATCTATTGGCAGCATAGTAGTATCCTTTGTCGGTTATGCCAGCAGCAACTACTTCCAGTTTAAATCTCTCAGCAGTAGGCCAGAAGATTGTCTCAGGAGAATAATTGTATGAAAGGTCAACCCACCTACCAGTGGGAAATGAAACTTGTTTATAGCAACCCAGCACAAAAAACGCCAGTAACACCATCCCTACAAAGAACAGGTTTGTTTTCATGTATCCCTCCTATTTTATAAAACTAATGTGCTAAGTGTATATTGTCTAACCAAGTGTAGAAGTTGACACAGAAAGCTAAGAAACGTTCGTATAGATTGCAAATAGTATTTGAAGATCTTATACTACTTCGCTCAACAGGCACCTTTCTTAATCTTCACTTGTAAATCCTCTTTTTCGTCCCAGATGACCACATAGGAAAGCTTTAATAAAGTAATTATCTATTATTTTTTTGGTGCAAATTTATTAAAAACTTCTCATGATTAGATGAAAATGCAAAGTCGACTAGATCAATTGTTTTTTCGACCTTCACTCATTGCGGTATTTGCAGTCGCAATGGCCTATCTTGAGGCAACCGTCGTTGTATATTTGCGCAAATTGTACTACCCAGACGGATTCTCGTTTCCTCTTAAGTTAATCCCGGAGTCCATTATTTTTATAGAAATCGGTCGGGAGGTTGCCACTCTCGTGATGCTATTAAGCATCGCATGGATAATGGCTAAATGGCGCTGGGAAAGATTCGGATGGTTTCTTTTTGTGTTTGGTATTTGGGACATATTTTACTATTTCTGGTTGAAGGTTTTAGTCAATTGGCCATCGAGTATACTAGACTGGGATGTTCTATTTCTTGTCCCCTTACCATGGATTTCGCCCGTAATAGCACCAGTTATGATTGCACTGAGCATGTCTGTTATTGGTTATTGGATGATCCACATAACAACTTCAGGGCATAAATATCGACCGGGTGCAATCGGCTGGTCTCTAGGCTTATTTGGTACTGCGTTAATTCTATATTCTTTCATGAGCGATACTGGAGCAATATTGCATCACGAGATACCCAAACCTTATCCTTACTGGCTCTTAGCACTTGGAATTTCTTCGTACTGGATAGGATTCCTAGTTTCGATTCGCAGGTCGATCCGAGCAAAATCAAATGCCCAAAGTTGAATCAAAAAAATTAAGCAGAAGAGCCTTCACTCATGGCCAGACAGTTCACTTGGCTACCGACGTCCCGTACCAGAGACTTTCGAACCTGTAACCAACTTGACACAAGCAAGGACAGGCGCAGCAGCGGCTGACAGAATATTACCGTTACTCGCTGGCTTCGCCAGTCATTGGCACAAATCTAACCGGAGTGATTGAAGTACGTTCGATGTTGTCACCATCTCTGGTCAGGAGGATCAACTCCTGCCAATGATCTCCAACCGGGATGACCAGCCGACCGCCATCGGCAAGCTGCTCAATCAGCGGCGGCGGAATTTCAGTAGGGGCGGCAGTCACGATAATGCCATCGAAGGGGGCCTCTTCCTCCCAGCCCCGGAAACCGTCCCCGGCCCGCACCGTAACATTGCTGTAACCAAGCTGCTCCAGCCTGGTGCGAGCGCTTTCGGCCAAGGGCTTCAGTATTTCGATTGTGTAGACCCGTGAAGCAAGAAGAGACAGTATCGCCGCCTGATAACCCGAACCAGTCCCAACTTCGAGCACCTTGTCGGTGCTATCGACGGCCACCAGCTCGGTCATGAGGGCTACGATGTAAGGCTGAGAGATTGTTTGGTCATGACCGATCGGTAGTGGGTGGTCGCCATAGGCCAAGCTCAGATACTCTGGCGGTACAAATCGGTGGCGTTCGACTTGCCGAAAGGCCTGCAGTACCCGTCCATCACGAATTCCTCGGGCGGTAAGCTGGTGTTCAACCATCTGCGCTCGCGTTTGAGCCAGGTCATCGCCGGTTTCCTCAGCACCGGAGCAACTACAGGTACCGCCGATTATTGTCACACTCAGGTATATGGCAATCACCACTCTGATTCTCATATAGATATAGAAGTTCGAGATAGAACCGCTGTCAAGAAGTTATACAGCTAGTTACGATAAAACTACTTTTCTCGCGCTGCAGGCAAGCGTATTATATGCAGTGGTAGTATGATATCGACCAATAACACCATTCCTGAGTCCCCGCAGCACGAGTTGCCTCGCGAACTGGGTCTGGTCACAGCGACGGCGGTAGGCGTTGCCAGTA
>JADFLZ010000296.1 GCA_022564135.1 Candidatus Zixiibacteriota bacterium | reverse complement strand
TCCCAAAAATATTTGTTATAATCATCCTTGGCAAATCCAATAAGCCCGAGCGCCATATACTTTTTCCCACCCTCTCCTCCAAGCTCGACATTGAGATTTTGGGAATGTTCATATATCAGTGCACCACTGTCAAAGTCGTATAAGCGCATTTTTGCAAATCCGGATGTAATTACTCCCAAAGACCTAATATTAAGTGAAACCGGAAATAGGACAATAGAGGGTTCCCCCAATTGCTTCTGCAAATAAGTAAATTCGTCAATTGTTAGTGCATTAAGCACTGATGGATTTTGTTTCAAATCATTCTTTGAATACTCTACTGATGCCAACTTGTTCAGTAGATCTGCTAATCGCAGATCATTGGTGCTGTTTCTTCTGATTATGTTCGGTAATATTAGATCCTGTGCACGAAGTGAATCTTCGAAGATTAGGACAAACATGGAATCCATAAATACTTCGTCGTTACCAGCAACAGGAATGATTGCGAATTGTATTCTTGGATTAGATAATTCATAGCTATATTCTTTATTGATGAAGAGACCTCCACCACACCCTTCAATTGCAAATAACATGGAGAAGACTAAGATGATTATGAGATGAAAATTACGCATTAAAAACTCCTTGTATTTTGTTCTCTTTCACCAAGCTAAAGAGATTTTTAGTAACGTTAAAGTAAGTGATTTTCGATTTTAAGTTCAATAAGAAATATAGGCAAGAGAAAATCGAGCGACAAGCTGTAACTAATGTGCGAGGAATAGACAACCTTTCTCGATCTGTCTTAAGCAAGGATTCTCAACTGCTATAAAAGAAAATCCGGCAATAATTTGCACCAATCCTACTTCAGAACAGCCAAGAAAGTGCTACCGTGGACTGGCCATATCTAACCGGATAAATCACCCGTTAGGACAAAAGTAAAATAAAAAGTTCGATATGTATCCCAAGTCCCCCGCTTTGTTATATCTATGTGCATAGCTATCAATTAGCAGCGTTTAGTTCCTCTAATTGACTGTTTGTTTTTGCTTGAAATTCGAGTCTTTATTTGCTGGCCAGAACCTGAGGGGTTATTTCTTAACCTCTACTAATGCGGAAGCGAGTTCTGCCGCTGTTTTCCATTGAACAGACGGTCGTTAAAACTCGTCCTTTAAGAGCGCTTGACTAAAAGCAACGCATTGGACTATATTAATAGTAGATAGAACAATCAAACTTCCTTTGAGGAGGTGTAATATGGCAGTGACTCGACCAATAATAGCGATCCTTCTTCCCTTGCTTATCTTCATAAGTTCCTGTGGCGACAACTCACCGACTGGTCAAGGAGGAGGAAAGATCGACTTTGATTTCCCGAACGCCATAGGCATGCTCTGGAAATACCAGGTTTACGACAGTCTGTCCCAAACCACCGATACGGTCTGGTTCTCAATTACCGATACTATAACAATCAGCTCGAATGAGATCTTCACTGAGCGTCGCGAAAAACACTTTGCAGGCGCTTCCTTTGGCTGGCAGTATCTTCAATTCAGGGGGGACACGCTGGAAATCTTCGACGATACCATTGGAGTGCAGGCCAACGAAAGGATCGTTTTCCCGCTTGAGTTAGGAAGTAGTTGGACAGGGCCTGTATCCGTAGACGATACCAGTACGGTGACCCTGGTCGGACAGATTGAAGTCCCGGCCGCAAGATTCAGCAACGGCGCCCGGATCGACCGCTCGTGGAACCTCGATTTTGAAGGGGGCGGCAACTGGAGCCAGACTTGGGTGGCGCCAGGCGTTGGAGTGGTCTACCGGTACCGTCGCAGCCAATTCTCCGATGGAACAAGTATCACCGTTACCACAAACGAAGTCTGGGAGCTGATTGAGTACGACCTTACGACCTTCGGGCTTCACCAGTTTCCCAACCAGGTTGGCGCTGAATGGGTTTACGAGCAGATTGATTCCGCCCTCGCTGGACCTGACTCTTTCACGGTAGAATTTGACACGGTGACAGTCACGATTGTCGACTCCGGTCAGTTCGAATCCGGCGATTCATACACTTTGTGGCAGTTCGTGAGCAAACACGGGACCGATACCCAATTTGTTGTGACTGGTGAAGAACGGTTGAGTTTTAAGCACGATACAACTCGCTACCCATTTTGTGATCTTCATTATGACTTCCCCTTGGCGGTAGGACGAACCTGGGGGCTCGAGTTTATTGTATCGGTACCGGAAGTGCTTGACAAAGAAGCTGTGCTTACTCCGGTCCAGCACTTTGCCTCCTGCTTTCACACCCGCATGGGCGGGGGCTTGTTTAACGATTACTGGAGTGAGGAAGACTGGCTTGTGCCCGGGGTGGGAATCGTCAAGAGCAGACGTTGGCAGTTTGGTTTCATACCTTGGATGAACAGAACCAGGACGCTTATCAATTATCACTTGGCGAATTAGGCTGAGGCATTGATGCAGCACTAGTAATTCGCCCCGGACATAACACCTTTGCCTGATTGCGTGGCGGATTCTAAATCGTGTGCTTCAGGAGACTTCGATATGTATCCCATGCTTCCCGCATATTGATATCATTTTTTTCCTGGTCACATTTTGCTTAACCAACTTGAAAGGCGGGGCACCCAGCACTATATGAATCACCTAACAAAACAACTTACTTCATCTTAACCACTTTTTTTTACTTTTCAGCTGCAACTCATTGTCTAACAAAGCGATATTCTTGCTTAATCGTTTCTTGTAACATCTTCGCCTGTTCCCCGACTAATTAATTGAAAGCAATAATGAGCCAATAGACTGAAATTGGCTGTTGCAAAAACAGGAAAAAATAGAAAGGAGAGGAAACAATGAATCGCAAACAAATCACTCACGGAGTCATCGGCGGACTGGCCGGTGGTCTTGTCTTCGGCATCTTGATGGGGATAATGGGGATGCTGCCGACGATAGGCAAAATGGTTGGGCTGCAGTCTGCTACAATCGGCTTTGTAGTACACATGATTATCAGTGCTATTATCGGTGCGGAATTCTCAATTGTCTTCGGACGCTTCGCTACCAGAATTGGCAGAGGTATTGCCATCGGGCTAGCCTATGGTGGTCTGTGGTGGCTTCTCGGTCCGTTAACTCTGATGCCGCTCTTCATGGGTATGGGCTTGGGAGTTAACTGGAATTTAGCTGCTGCATCGACGATGTTGCCGAGTCTGATGGGCCACGCAATCTTCGGAGTTGTGCTTAGCGTAGTGTACAGCATAATAGAACATAGGGCTGCTTTTGGCGCTGCTGCTCCGGCTGCCAGACTATCCACCGTAGAAGAGAAATATTCTCTAGAATCATTTAAAACCAAGTCTCTATATGGACATTCCCTGGAGACCGCAATAATTGCAAAAAAGGTAGAAAGTTACATTAACTCTTGATGAAAGGAAACTGACAATGAAAGCTCTGAGAACCATAATAATGATGGCACTAGTCATCGGCACGACCGTCGATGCAGGTACAAAGGTTCGAGTGGACTATGACCAAAACGCTTCATTCGAACACTTGAGACAGTATAGTTGGGCTGTCCAGGTCAACGACAATAAAGTTGATCAGGCACTATCCGGACCACTGGTGAGTGAGAGGATACGCCAGGAGATCGATATTGAGCTGGCAAGCTTGGGATATGAGAAAGTAGATCCAGAACAAGCTGATTTTCTGATTGACTATCAGCTAAGGACTGAAGAGAAGACCAAAGTGACAACTTTTTACAACTACTACGGCAGTTCATACTATGGTCATGGCTATGGTGGCAGTTATGGTCACGGATATGGTCACAGCTATGGTC
>JADFLZ010000295.1 GCA_022564135.1 Candidatus Zixiibacteriota bacterium | reverse complement strand
AATTCGATGGATGAAACACTGGCGCTGCCATCGGAGAGAGCAGCCCTGATTGCTCTTCGTACGCAGCAGGTAATTGCTCACGAAACTGGCGTAGCCAACACAGTTGACCCGCTGGGGGGCTCGTACTTTGTGGAAGCCTTAACTGACAAGATGGAAAAGGAAGCCGAAGAGTATTTTGCCGAAATTGAAAAGCGCGGCGGAGTTTTGACCTGTATCGAAGAAGGTTTTTTCCAGACAGAAATTGCCCGCGCCGCTTATCAATTTCAAAAAGAGATTGAAAGTAAAGAGCGGGTCATTGTTGGTGTCAATGATTACACTCTGGAAAATGAAAAGATAGATATTCCGGTTCTGAAAATCGATAAGGAATGTGAAAGAAAGCAGATTGCTGCACTAATGAAAATTAAAGCAGAGCGAAATAACGGTCAGGTTCAGGTGTTGCTCGATAAACTAAAACAGGTTGCTGAGGGCGGCGGCAATACTTTCGAAGCGATTTTAGAGTGCAGCCGCGAATATGCGACCTTAGGCGAGATGTGCGATGTTTTGCGCGATGTCTGGGGTGAACATGTAGAAAACCCTGCCGCTATGCAGGTGTCATAAAAATTATGGAAAAGAAAGTAAGAGTATTGTTAGCCAAGCCCGGTCTTGACGGGCACGACCGGGGCGTAAAAGTAATCGCGGCGGCGCTGCGTGACGCCGGCATGGAAGTAATCTACACCGGCCTGCGTCAGACGCCGCAGATGATTGTCGATGCCGCCATTCAGGAAGATGTCGACGCTATCGGAGTGTCGATACTTTCAGGTGCGCATATGACCTTGTTTCCGGCAATTTTGGAGGAACTGAAAGCCAAAGATGCCACCGATATAATTTTGTTCGGCGGCGGCATCATTCCCGACGACGACAAAGCCGAACTGGAAAAGATGGGCGTGGCCAAGATATTCACTCCGGGTGCGCCGACCGAAGAAGCCATAAAATTTCTCAGAGAGGCTGCCGGTTCGCGCAGTCCCAAAGAGTAAGAGAACCAAATCAAAGGAATCCGCTAAAAGATTTGCGGCCGATGAAATTCGGGCAGTTTGAAATAGATGTATTTGTAGAGCAGCGCTTTAAGCTCGATGGCGGCATGATGTTCGGTATTGTGCCCAAAGTTCTCTGGAACAAATTAATCCCGGCCGATGATAAAAATTTTATCCCGATGACTACCAATTTGTACGTTCTCAAAGCGCACGGTAAAAACATGATTTTTGATATCGGACTGGGAGATAACTTAAGCGATTTCGAAAAAAAGATTTACAATGTAACCGAAGAAAGCGCCATGACTTCCGGCCTGACGTCGGTCGGCCTTAATTCTGACGATATCGATTATGTCATACTGACGCATCTTCACACCGACCACGCCGGCGGCGCCGTTACAATCGACAACGGCGAGTTTGTGCCGCGATTTAAGAACGCCAAATATATTGTCAGCAAAGAAGAGTGGCAGGTGGCCACCAACCCGACCGAGCGGACTTCGGCGGTTTATAACCCTGACAGGTATCAGGCCCTGAAAAACGCCGGACAGCTGGAACTGGTTGACGCCAACAGCGAGCTTTTCCCGGGCATAAAAGCGGTTTATACCGGCGGACATACCGAAGGGCATTTTGGTCTGGAGATTGAATCTGAAGGCAAGCGAGTTTTCTATTATTCTGATATTTTTCCAACTTCCTGGCATATGCCGGTGCCTTATATAGCCGCCACCGATGTTTTTCCGCTCGAGTCAATGGAGGCCAAGCGCAAAGTGCTGCCACGGTTATTAGACGAAAACACTATTGTTGCTTTTAACCATGATACCAAGGTAACTTTCGGGAAAGTCAGTCAGGACGGAAAGAAATATAAAGTGGAGCCGGTCTCGGAATTTTAATAGTGAAATACTTTAACATACAATTTATGAAAGACCTGCGGTTATGTCGCTTGAAGACAGATTAAAACAGCTGGAACAAATGCGCCGCGAAGCGGAACTTGGCGGCGGCAAAGAGCGCATCGCATCGCAGCATAAAAAAGGCAAGCTGACAGCGCGTGAGCGGATCGAACTGTTAGTCGATGAGAACTCGTTTGAGGAGTTTGATGTTTTTGTGACGCACCGTTCATCCGATTTTGGATTAGAAAAGAAAAAATATCTGGGCGACGGCGTGGTCACCGGCTGCGGCAAAATAAACGGACGCTTGGTTTATATTTTCTCGCAGGATTTTACCGTGTTTGGCGGCTCTCTTTCTGAAGCGCACGCTGAGAAAATAGTAAAAATCATGAAGGCTGCCTTAAAAACCGGCACACCGATAATCGGTTTAAATGATTCCGGCGGGGCGCGGATTCAGGAAGGTGTCGTTTCTCTGGGCGGCTACGCCGATATTTTTCTGTTAAACACGCATGCTTCGGGTGTCATCCCCCAAATTTCTTTAGTGCTGGGTCCCTGCGCCGGCGGCGCCGTCTACAGCCCGGCCATCACAGATTTTGTTATTATGTCAACCGGAACATCCTATATGTTTGTGACCGGTCCCAGCGTAGTCAAGACAGTCACCCACGAAGAAGTCAGCTCCGAAGAACTTGGCGGAGCCGAAGTGCACGCTTCAAAATCGGGCGTGGCTCATTTTGCCTGCGAAAGCGAAGCCGACGCCATAGCCAAAGCAAAAAGGCTGCTTTTGTATATTCCGCAAAACAATATCGAAGACCCGCCTACTGCTGATAACGGCGACAGTCCTGACAGGGAAGAAGCAGCGCTGAATAAAATCATACCGGATAATGTTAATCAGCCTTACGATATTAAAGATGTAATCGAACTGGTAGTTGACAAAGGCTCGTTTTTTGAAGTTCACGAAATGTTTGCGCAAAATATGGTCGTAGGTTTTGCTCATCTGGGCGGCCGCTCAATCGGTATCATCGCCAATCAGCCGGCTGTCTTAGCGGGTTGTCTGGATATAAATTCATCGCGCAAGGGCGCACGATTTGTGCGTTTCTGCGATTGTTTTAATATTCCGCTGTTGGTCTTTGAAGATGTGCCCGGTTTTATGCCCGGCACCGACCAGGAGCATGGCGGCATTATTAGAGAAGGCGCCAAACTTTTGTACGCCTTCTGCGAAGCGACAGTCCCTAAAGTTACCGTCATAACCCGCAAAGCCTACGGCGGAGCTTATGACGTTATGAATTCAAAACATGTCCGCGGTGATATGAACTACGCC
This sequence comes from Candidatus Zixiibacteriota bacterium, assembly GCA_022564135.1. GTDB lineage: Bacteria > Zixibacteria > MSB-5A5 > GN15 > FEB-12 > JACZWU01. The sequence goes on along the minus strand of JADFLZ010000295.1, from coordinate 587 downwards.
TGGCCGACAGCAGAAATTGCTGTCATGGGTGCCAAAGGTGCCGCCGAAATAATTTTCAAAAAAGAAATTGCGAGCGCCAAAGACCCCGAAGCAGAGCTTAAGAAGAAAACCGAAGAGTACCGCGAGCAATTCGCTAATCCGTTTAAGGCTGCCGAGCGCGGCTACATCGATGATATTATCGAACCAAAGACGACTCGTGCCCGTTTGATTCGTGCCTTTGAAATGCTCGAAAATAAAAAAGATTCCAACCCGCCCAAAAAACATGGCAATATCCCGCTCTAATGTCTAAGCCAATCAAAAAGATTCTGATAGCAAATCGCGGTGAAATCGCTGTGCGCATCATCCGTGCCGCCAGAGAACTGGGCATAACATCTGTGGCAGTTTTCTCAAGTGCCGATCGTAGCGCCTGCCACGTAGCTATGGCAGACGAAGCTTATTTTATCGGCGGGGCGCCATCGCCAGAAAGTTACTTAGATCAAAACAAAATTATCGACACTGCCAAAAAGTGCCAGGCTGATGCTATTCACCCGGGTTATGGATTTTTAGCAGAGAACGCCGGGTTCGCCAGACGTTGCCATAACGAAAAA
>JADFLZ010000294.1 GCA_022564135.1 Candidatus Zixiibacteriota bacterium | reverse complement strand
GGAATCCATCTTTTCTTCGCGTGACAGACTCAGGGTGAGGCAAACGCTTTGGCCAGGTCATGGTAAGCGGAGTCGAAGTATGACGCTCTTATGAACTCTGACCCTTCGACCCCCGGTCGGGACTGACGCAGGCTCAGGGTGACTTTCTACTTCTCCTCAGCCAGCTTCTTCCTGAGCGCTTTATACTTGCTCAGATACTCGAGCAGTCTGCTCTCGCGGCCGACATCTTTGGGACTATAGTACTCGCGGCCTTTTAGTTCATCAGGGAAATACTGCTGGTCGGTAACAGCGTCTTTGTATTCATGCGCGTACTTATAATCTTTGCCATAGCCAAGCGCTTTCATAAGTTTTGTAGGAGCGTTACGGATATCAAGCGGCACCGGCAGCGAACCTTTTTCTTTGGCGTCATCCATTGCTTTAGAAAACGCCGTGTATATAGAATTCGATTTCGGCGCACAGGCCATATAGACCACCGCCTGGGCAATGGCCAGCTCTCCTTCGGGCGATCCTAAGAAGATAAATGAATCGCGGGCGTTTAATATAAAAGTCAGCGCATAAGGGTCGGCCAGTCCGATATCTTCAGAGGCAAAACGCACCAAGCGCCGGATAATATATCTGGGGTCCTCGCCGCCGTCGAGCATCCGCGCCAACCAGTAAAGCGAAGCGTCCGGGTCACCGCCGCGGATCGTTTTGTGTAAAGCCGAGATAAGATTAAAATGGGCCTCGCCCGATTTGTCATAGAGCGAAAAAGACCGCTGGGAAATAACTTTAAGATTTTCGTGAGTTACTTCGCCACTATCTCCCACAAAATCTGCGGCCAGTTCTAAAAGTGTCAGAGCTTTACGGGCGTCGCCATCGGTGACTGCGGCTATAGCTTCGATTACGTCATCGGCTATTTTTATTTTCTTGTCGCCTATCCCCCGCTCTTTATCTGTCAGCGCGTTTTTAATAATAATTTTTAGTGATTCGTTGGACAGCCGCTCAAGAACGTGAATCCGAACTCGCGACATCAGCGCCGAGATAACTTCAAACGAGGGGTTCTCGGTGGTCGCACCTATGAGTACAATATCCCCTTTTTCGACATACGGCAAAAAAGCATCCTGCTGGGCTTTGTTGAATCGGTGGATTTCATCGACAAAGATATAAGTCCGTTTGCCGCTCAGTTTGAAATAGCCGTCGGCTTTGGATATGACCGCTTTGATTTCTTTGATAGATGATGACACCGCCGAAAAAGGCACAAACTGTCCCTTGGTGCTTTTTGAAATCAGACTGGCCAGAGTTGTTTTACCGCTACCGGGCGGCCCCCAGAAAATCAGCGAACTGACATTGTCGGTTTCTATTGCCTTTCGCAGCGGCGTACCTTTGCCGACAATTTTCTCCTGCCCGACGAAATCATCAAGCGTCTGCGGCCTCATCCGGTCGGCTAATGGCACCGTCTTTATGTTTTCTTTTGAGTTCTCATTGCCTTGTTCAAAGAGTTCCATGTAGAGAATATAAAGGAAAATAATAGAGATGGAATCACAATTATCTGCGATCCATTTAAACGTTTCTATACAAATCACTTGTTCATTGTCTGAAGCTTCTTTATATATTGAGAACAATGTCAATTCCACTTTCACTGCACAAGGCAGTGAGCTGTCGACTTACAGAAACCAGTAATTGTCTTGGAGGTTTAAAATGAGACTATTACTTCTTTCTCTTTTTCTATCAACTATGCTGACTGCGTCAACTTTTTCCCAAGAGGAGAGGCAGGACATTATTTATCTGGAAAACGGTTCTGTTGTTAAAGGTATAATCGTGGAGCTGGTCACAGACGTTTCAGTAAAGATTAAACTTCAAGATGGCATTGTTTACATCTACCCGATGGATGAAGTACGTAAGATTATAAGAAAAGAAGCACCAAAGGAGCGAAAATCACCTGAATTAGCATTTGTTTTGTCGCTTATTTTTCCAGGCGGAGGGCAGTTCTACAACGGAGATATCAGCAAAGGAATAACACAGCAATTATTAATCGCCGCTGGATTAGTATTGGTAATCTCCGAAGCAACTAAGAACCGTGGTGGATTCATCGATACCCGGAATTCTACTTTTAAAATAGTAGGAATCACTATGGTAGCTGGCGGTGTTCTTTGGTCACTGATTGACGCACCTATTTCCGCATCTAAGAAAAACAAAATGCTGGCACAAAACCAGTATGGTCACTTATTAGAATTTCAAAGCGGCAAGCATGTAGTAGGATTTGATCTGAGTTATTACGGCTCTTATCTGGGCGGCAAATTAACACTTCACTTCTGAGTCAGATCGAAGATGATGGTGCTGCTGCGGCAGGACTGACCCTTCGACTCCCTCGGCTCCCACGGGGCTTTGTCCGCTCAGAGTGACCTAAGAAAAGGCGGGAACGAAAAAAGGGGAGAGATTAGCCTGGTCACTTTATTAATTCTTCTTTTTATCATTCGGCTTTTTCTTACCTGACTTCGATTTTGGTTTCTCTTTGGAATTAGTTAGATCAGACTTTTTTATTTTTATGCTGGAATCAGGAGGTGGCCCCATTCTTGAAACTTGCTTGATAATCACACCACCTTTTAGAATATCGACTCTATTCGATTTATGAGAATGAGTTCTTGTTGAATAAATCGCTTTAGATGCAAATGTATTGTAAGTGGCACATATCTGAACTCTATCTTCGTAAGCATCATAGCCCTCACGACAGTTTGTTTCAACTATCACGGTAATGACAGTTTTTACTTTTTCTCTTAGACGAGCTCGCACGATAAGCACTATTTGAGAGTCGGCCAGTGCCTTTCCGCTCCAGCCGTTGGGTGACAGAAACTCAATATTATTATTTGGTCTGATGTAAGCAGTATCCCTAGACTCCATATACACTTTCTTCCAAGGAATAGTTGCCGAATCAGTTTGGTCTAATGAATCAATCATTGTTTTTTCACGTTGAAGTAGACTATATAGGTTTCCTTCTGGTCTCAAGGTAAACTTGAAAACAATGCAGAATTCGTTACCGGGGCTTAAATCTCCTATAACGTCCACCTGTCCATCTATAACTAACTTTGGAATCGACGGCGATGTTGCCGAGGTTTGCGACAGACTAAACGAAGCAAAGAACGCCATAGTTACTGCAAATCTAATTACTACTAATCTTTTCACTGTGATTCCTGCTAAGAACTTCATCTTTTGTCACTGAAATGTAAAGAGAATTCAGGTCGTATTCTCCTGCGACCATTATACAGTTGTAATCGCTAGAATGCTCACTTTATCTCTATCCGCCAGCGGCGCAGAATCTGAGTCGGCTAAAAAGAAAAGGCGAACATCTCTCCTTTACCCTTGACCGATAGATAGCAGCAGTATATTTTCAGAGTACAAACTTCACCGACCTATTCCCCACATATTCAAACCGCCCACCGCCTGACATAGTTTTGTCGTTTTATTTGATTTGGAAAAATACCGGCGAAAGCCGGACTCGAACCCCTTTGTAACAGCTACACCTTCGCTGCAAGAAGTGACAGAACATATTATTGAAGGGAGGGAATGCGTATGGTCGTAGCGCTCGATAAGCAGCCTTCGAGTTGACAGAATCGAGCAGGAGGAAAGTTCACCACAACGATGTCGTACCGTGGTGAAATAACGCCAAAGGGCGTAATACAGGATGTTTCGCCCAAACGGCTCTTTTGAAACGTCTGAGTTTTGCCGAGAAACTCCCATCCCGGTCACCTATCATCCAAAACCAGGTGCTGGCGGCAGATTTTGAAGCTTCAGGAGATAGCCAGGAGGGAGAATCAACAAGCAATCTTA
>JADFLZ010000293.1 GCA_022564135.1 Candidatus Zixiibacteriota bacterium | reverse complement strand
ATAAATAAATGAGCGGCCGAATTCTTCAGCGATGCGACTTGCCCGCAGCAGCGAAAGCTTATTACTGGTTTCAAATACAAAAACTTCGTTATTGCGGACAACTTCTGCAACTACTTTGCATTCTCTGTTGAATTCCGGCATTTTTTGATTTGGGTTTTTCTTAATGGCGGCCTGCGCTTTACTGTACCAGTCGGCGTCAAGAAAAGTCTGTCGAATAAGAGCAATGCTGCCCATCAGCGATGACGGGTTCCATTGTTTGGAACTGCCTTTATCAAAAGACAGAAAGTGATGAGAGTAGGCACGCAGTACCATATCATTTGAAAGACCTTCACCCAAGAGCGCCACAAACGAGCGTCCCCGGAAAATTCCGTCAAGTTTGGCTGACTGCACGGTTGTAAAACCAATTTCGTGAAAAGCTTTGGCCTGTTTTGAGTCCGGCTTAAAAAACTCTACATGGTTGACCGAGGCATGAATAGCATCGTTCCAGGCGTCACCGCCTTTTCGGTCGGCCTGATATTTCGGACCGCCAGACCTGTCTCTTCTTTTCTTCTTTTCTTTCTTGCCCAGGCCGTATTCGGTAAAGGCATCTATGAAGCCCGGGAATATAAATTTGCCATTCAGATCAATAACAGTTGCATCAGCAGGTATTCCGATATTACTACCGACAGCTTCGATGAGACCATCTCGGATGACCATGCTGGCATTTTCCAGCAGCAGCTCGGGAGTAACCTGGATGTTGGCATTTGTGAAAGCGGTAATGTTACTGTTCTTTACTCTGATACCATAATTGGGGGTAGTTTGTGCGAATGCTGAGCTACTAAGCAGGAATGCTACCAGAAACAAATATAAATTTTTCATATGCTGGGCACCTCTTTGAGTTATATCAAATTTTAATTTGTATAGTATTGGCACATAGGGCGGGGCCAATGAAGCCAAAACAAAGCTCCAAATTTATAACGAATATTGCGATAGATATCAAGCAGAAACAAGAGTTTGTTAGCTAAGAAAATTTAATTTGGGCAAATCGGAGCCGGACCGCTCCGGAAAATAAAATCTACCAGGTACGTAAGCTCCAGGATTCCCTGGAACTCACCGTTGCCATCAACGTCGGCCGCAGGTTCATACGGGGGAGGAGGACCGAATCTGAAAATGTAATCTACCAGAAAGGTTAATTCGATTATGCCTTGAAAAACTCCATCAAAGTTTGCATCACCGCAGATAAAGGGTGGTGGACCGGTAGAAACTGAAAGTAGATATGAAATCGCAGTGACAGCCGTATCAGACACAGAGGTAGCTGTGAGCATTATAGAGTCTTGGTCTCCTTCAAGAGATTCCGGAATGACATTTCGCACTTGAAAAGCGAAAGTAGAACCAGGAAGTAATAGAGGAGTGGTAGCTATGATTGAATCGCCAGATGCGTTTTGGATAGAACTATTCCAATTGTTCCCGCTGGTGGCAAGAGAAAAACTGTCCGCATAGACGCCGTCATTTATAATGGTAAGTTGATACCAGAGTGTGTCGTTTACTGCCCCGGAATCTATTGCAGATACTGGCTGTACTAAAACCGAATAATCTATAACTCGAAACGAAACGGTTTCGCTGGTATCTGCCGATCCGGCTGAGTCTGACGCGCTCAAAAAGTATACTATCTTAGTACCAGGCTGCTGTGCCGGTATAAAACTATGGTACTTGTCAGGTTGTCCGTTCGGAGCAAGAGTATCGGTATACCAGAAGCCGTCAATACTATAGTGCAGCAACAGACTGTCTGCGATTAGCACAGTATCAGAAACTATTTTAGCGGTTACTTCGTGAGAGCCGACAGAATCTTTAGTGTCAACTAAAGGAGTGTGCGAAATTTGTGTTCCACAGAAATACGTTTGCATTTCGTTCAGCGAGTTAAAGATATTCAGCCTGCCTCCGGATACTGTAATTCCATCAAGAGCGCTGATAGTATCAGTACCATCAAGTATCGCTTGTAAAACTAGCAGAGCATACGCAGCCGGATCGTTTTTGTATTTATTCATAAAGCCTTCGCAGGCGCCCGAATACATCAGAGCTACAGCTCCGGCAACATGTGGAGTAGCCATTGATGTTCCGGATAAATACCCGTAAGAACCACCCGACTTAGTAGAATAAACAGAAGTTCCCGGGGCACCCAAATCGATAGTAGTAGCGCCGTAGGCGGCGTTGCTGTTTTTGACGTCTGAACTGGTAGTGTTGGTGACAGAAAGTAAATAGTCACTGCCGCAGGCCGTCGGCACATCGCCAACGACATCAATATCAATATTTATATTGGCGGTAGCAGCAACACTGATAATTCCCGCCTGTCCCATAGAATCATACATCGCACACCAGATTGGAAAATTGGCAGGGTCGCCAAAATCTACTCCAAACGATGAATTGGTTGAAACTACAAAAGCACCTTCGACGCCATTAGTCTCGTTATATCTTTTGCGCATTTCAAATACATAGCCATATGCTTCAACTACAGTCGCCTCCGAACCGCTTGAGCCGGCGATCGGCATTACCTTGACGTTCCAGTTGACTCCGCTAATTCCCATACTGTTGTTACCGCGGGCAGCGCAGATGCCGCTAACATGAGTGCCGTGATTACTGCCAGGAATAATACCATTGCTGCTGTATGCATTCCAGCCATCAAAATCGTCAATATAGCCGTTGCTGTCATCATCTATTCCGTTCCCCGGTATCTCGTTTGTATTTTTCCAAAAATTGAGGTCGGGGTGATTCAGATCAAAGCCACCATCTATAACAGCGATAATAATTTCGTCCCCTAAGACAGTCGTATCACCTGTGACAATATCCCAGGCTTCGGGTGCATCAATATCTGCATCTACGATGCCTCCTGTCTGAGCAGAATTATGAAGTCCCCATTGAAGTCCGAAATTCGGATCATCAGGAAAAGTCGACCTGAGAGATACTTCATGATTAAACTGCGCAATTGCTACTTGGTTGTGATTAGAAACAGAAGCGAGAATTTCTTCATCGTCTATGCCTGTCGATCTTGCAGCCGCAACATCATATTCATAAAGCCAGATATTCAGTCTTTTCGAAAGCAGTCTTTTAGGTCTGAGTCTAAGTGACTGAAAATCTTCAAGGAGCAATTCCAGTTTCGAGTCATCAAACAACTGAATAATAATTTCGCCGGAAAAGTAGGCAGAATTATCTTTGGCATTAGAGCTGGAAAAACTAGACCAGGCGATTAATATAACTACAAAAATCTGTATTACAGCTTTAGCATTAAAGTTACGGTTTCTAAAGGCTAGCATTAAATAGTTCCACTATTTGTTTCGAACCTGTTGGCGGCGGGTAATATATGCGAAGAGCACATGAAATTTCTCAGGTTCAAGCTAAACAAATATAATCAATGTTAAAAGCATGTCAATTAACAATATCCCTGATTACTAGCGAGTCACCGGGCAGGTCGAATGGGCCGTGAGCAGAACATACAAAGCTTCAAATTATCCTGAATTGTGATTGAGTCTAAGCGACTCAAACATTAGATTTCTGTCATGTCTTCACAAAATTCTCGGATTGATCTGAAATTTTACTCGGTCACGGCCAGACGCTGGAAAGATTTTGAATTGCTTTTTGGCCAGAACGGTGCCTGCGGCGGCTGCTGGTGTATGCATTGGCGCCTGAGACAATCTGAGTATGACAAGCAAAAAGGCTCGGGGAACAGGCGGGCGATGAAAAAACTGATTGAAAGCGGCAAGCCTCCCGGAATTATTGGTTACATATACAAAGAGCCTGTTGCCTGGTGCTGTGTCGGGCCGCGTGAAGATTTCTC
>JADFLZ010000292.1 GCA_022564135.1 Candidatus Zixiibacteriota bacterium | reverse complement strand
CTGAGCGGCTCCATAACTGCTTTTAACAGTTTATCAGAATTTCTGATTTTCGCCAGTGACAGCAGATCTTCGGAAACTAAGCCCGGGCTTGTTTCTATCGTGTCCGTTTTTTCTTTTTTGAGAATGTTGATTTCTAATTTCTTCTCGAGATTCAAATATCTCGACTCGTGCCATTTGATGTGGTAGGCGGCAGACAATGAATGCGCCAGACTGGCCACCAGCAAAGTAAACGAAGGCGACTTTGTTTCAAAATTACTGCTGACAAAATATACACCGTACAGATTACTGCGCCAGTAAACCGGGAAATAGGTGTCCAGCCCTAAATCGTCAAGCACTTGCAGAAACTCTTTAGACACAATCGATTTCAGTTTGTTTATATCCCGCGGCAGGAAATCCTCACTGAAAAGACTTCCCATTTTACTGTTGAAATGAATACGAAAATCTGAGCGCTTAAAATTCTTAAGGCCATGGTAATAGTTGAGTTCTAAAATCCCCCTTTTCTTTCTTAAAAAAATTATCCTGCTGCAGCCAAACAGAGTAATCAAAAGAGTGGAAACTTTGCCGGCCACGGCCTGAATATTTCCGACCGAACTATTGCTGCGCAGAAAATCAGAAAACTCCGGCAGGTTCATTTTACCCAGCAAACCCAGCTGCCGTTTCTCTCTTTTTATGCGTATAAGCAGAAAAACTGAAAGCAGCATAACTGCCACGGCTAAAGCTATAATCAGGATAATTTCTATGCTCATAAATGCCCCGACTATCCCTCCCCGGGATAGGCTTATAAAATTATGTCCGGCCTAGCTGAGATATTGCTTCTGCCTGGTCAGCCTGAAGCGGGAGCGTTTCGATAACAACTTGTTTTTCCTCAGGAGTTTGAAGACCCTCCACCAGCCGACCGGGCTTGTATTAGAATCAATATTTATCTGCTCGGCCAGTTCGCCAATAGTCTGAAAAGGATCCCGCAAAATTGCGCTGACTAAAAGTTTGTCTGCAGAATCTTCTTTAACTACTCCGATATCAAAAAACTCAGAACTGCTGCCATTATTACTTAAGCTCTCAACTACTCTTAGACGATTTACTTGCGGCTCTTTTTTTTTTGACGGCTCCTTCTCGCTTATAATTCCCAGAGAGCTGCGGGCGTTTTCAACAGATTCGAAATGCTTCAGGACACTGTCAAATTCCAGAAGTTCAAAGACCTCCAGGACATTAGTCACCATTCCGGCCAGCAGAATATCGCCGTTATTGTTACGTATATCGCCAATTTTTGAGATTAACACTCCCCAGCCTGCCGAAGAAATATAATCGACGCCGGCTAGATCCAGAATAATCTGATATCGTCCGCGATTTAAAAGAGACTCTATGGTTTCTTCAAGCTCCGTCGAAGTAGTTGTGTCAATAACGCCATCAACGCGTATCTCAGAAACTTTGCTCTTGTCAGACTCTGACAATGATATTGAAAGATTTGCCATAACTATCTATAAATATATCCCAAAACCGATAAATTTGAAACACAAAAATGTCTATCCGTCTTCTAAGACGATTCAGGCTCGATTTTCTGCCAGCGCTCTTAAAATTACCTTTTTTGAGTCAGTTTTCTTTTTTGGAGGAGATCCAAAGCGGCCAAGCAGCATTGTTATATCATCAGAAAATGGTTTGTCGCCCGAATATTTCCTGAGCTTCCGTATAATCTTTGATGACAGCTTACTGACCGAGCTGCCGTTGATACCCACCGTTATACCGTCAAAAGTTTCCAGCAGCCGCTCTATGCCGAACTGAACCCCTTCGCTATCGGAAGTCTCGGTGACTCCGTCGGTGTATAACAGAAAAGTGTCGCCTTTGCCGATTTCGAGTCTTACTTCTTTGAGGCTTCTGGCAAAATCATCTTCGGACTTGCCCGGCATGCCCAGCGGCATTCCTCCCGGATTAATTCGCTCAATTTTTCCGCTTTTGCCGCTGCGGTAGAGCATCGGGTTATGACCGGCAGAAACTGCAGTCATGACTTTTTTGTCGGCTTCATAAAGTATGACAAAGGCCGTGATAAAAATCCCCGGAGGGATATTATCTCTTAAGTAAGCATTGGTTTTAAGCAGAACTTTTTTGGCCGAAGACTGCCCTTGAGCGTATATGCGCAGAACTGTGCGGAGCATCGACATGACCATCGAAGCCGGTATTCCTTTTCCTGAAACATCAGCAATGACCAGACAGTACTTATTGTCGCCTACTTCCATAACATCATAAAGGTCGCCGCCGACCTGCGAGGCTGATTTGTAGTAGGCATCAAGTTCCAGCCAGGGCAACTCTGGCAGTCTTTTGGGTAGCAGCGCTTTTTGAATCTGCGAGGCAACTTCTATTTCCTTGGCCACTCTCTCCTGCTCCAGGGCAATTTTACGGTCCCGATTGATACGGGTTATCATCTGATTAAAAGCTCTGGAGATTTCAAAAAACTCCTCGGCGCCTTCCAGCGGCAGCTCTGATTCGGATTCGCCCGATGTAAACCGTTTCACCCGGCGGGTGATTCGGGCAATCGGGTCTACAAAGTAATTTGACAACAGGTAAATGCCCAGCATCCCGAACAAAAGCAGCACCATAGTCAGTCTGACAATGGCAACTCTGGCGTTTAACAGCTGTTCGGCGACAGCTGCGGTGCTGAAAGTAACGTGCACAGTGCCTAATCTGTTTTGTCCGGCCATAACCGGCATGCTCATATAATTTAAGTCAGCCGAATGCTTGAGAGGTTTGTCTTCGGTAACCAGCCTACCAGTGGTCATCGACTCAGGCGGCTGGAAACTCTTGCGTATATTTCTGATATCTTCGGAGTGAGCTAAGACAATACTGTTAGTGTCGGTAATTACAATTAGTTTTAGTTCTGGGTTGGCCCGCAGGTAGCTTACTATCAATTCATCAAATTCAACATCCGAGCGGCTATTTAACATATAGCCGGCTGTCTGGTCTGCAATGGTCGTACCTAAGGCGACCACTTTGTCGTTAAGGTTTGAGTAAACCTGCTGCGTCGTCTGATGATTTATAAAGTAATACGAGACCCCGATTATAGCCGCCAGTATGATAAAAGTAGAGACCGAAAATTTTACCCTGAGAGGCATCATCCTGCCGAATGTGCCGCTTCTCTCCGGCTCCGGTTTGAGGCGCTTGACCATACGCATCTCGTTTTTGCTGGGAGTGGAGATATACTCAACCGAGTCCATAATTTTCTGAACCATATAAAAGCCAAGTCCGCCTCTGCGACCGGTCTCGATAAGTTTTTTTAAGTCAATTGAACCGGCGAAATCCGGCTGGAATGAACGGCCAAAATCTGTCAGGGAGAGCACTAACTTGTTTTTATATATTACCAGCTTAAGTGCTATTTTTCCTTTTTCATACTTATATGAATGTCTGATAATATTGGTGGCTACTTCTTCGACAACCAGCTGCAGTGCGTGAATATCGCGGCTGGAATAATCGGCGGCCAGGCAGTTTTCTTTGACCACCCGCTTCATTTCATCAAGCTGCGATAAATCGGCCGGATAGGCGGCATTGATCTCTTTTATGGCACCCCAAAACATGCCCAAAAGAAGCCTGTGGGGAAACTTTGAGTCTACTAAAAATTACAGCTAAAGCTATATCAATTCTGCTTTTCTGCTTTGAGCCTAAGACTGGCCTGATCGATATTATTTAAGGTATTAGGGTTGTCAGGATAGACTTTGAGAACCTTTTGCCAGGCAGCAATTGCAGCACCGTATTTCTTATCGCGCATATGCTTTAAGCCTTCAAGGTAAAGCGGCCAGATCTCTTTGTCGGCCTGAAGGGTTTCCA
>JADFLZ010000291.1 GCA_022564135.1 Candidatus Zixiibacteriota bacterium | reverse complement strand
CTTACTAAGCCGAAATTGTGAGTCGGGCTCCACTCCGCGAAGCATCCAGTCCATGGCGACTTTCTCCCAATCTTCGTACTTAACAGAACAAATGAACCTTACTGCTTCTGTACTTCCAGTTTCTAATGTTATTCTTTGACCCTGATTTTTAAGAACCGGTGAGTTTATCACGATTGCCGCTGACTGCCGTCCGGCATCTTTGAGAATTCTCTGACATTCAGCTAACAGATGAAATACGGATTGATCCAAAGTCATCACCTCTCTGGCATCGACTAATATAGAAAAAGGCTGATTTATTGAACCTACGAGTGATTTAAGTTCAACCTGCATTCCCGAAATCTCTTTCTCTGTCAAATCACCAGAAATATTCAATTTCAGGCCATAGTCTTGTTTTTCAAATTTATACATATTTTACGTATGAGCTATAAGTTAATATTTTGATTATCGGCCAAAAACACCGTTTCTGTAGCTCTTTTGAAGATTTGTCAAATTCTAACGAGATAGCATATGAATTTCCCAGAGATCCCGGCTGCTTTTTCTGACAAACGGCTTGATTGCCAGCCTGCCGGTCGGTCCGATTCGTCCCTCCAGGACCTTTAACTGTGCGAACATCTCTTTAACTTGAGGGTCCGGCTGGGTATCTACACCGAGCCTTCGAGCCAGAAGTATCCCCTTAGCCTGCATAGAAAGCTCCAGATGGTACTTGATATATTCGAACATGTCGGCCACCACATTATAAGAGAAGTGATCGTTTAAGGATTCTAAGTATTTACCAATTTTGCTCTCAAGTATCTTTCCCTTAGTAATAGCCTCATAAGTCTTGAGGTCAGCATCCAGCCCCTGCCCTAACCAGTTTTCAGTCGCTTTTTCACTTCGCATAAATATCAAGACCAAAAAAAGCGGCTGCAGTAGTAACAGAACCGCAGTAGAAATCATCGGTGGCAGGAAAAAGTGATTGTACATCGAATGAATAATCGATGCCGCCAGTAGACCGGGCAAAATAGTAAGAGATAATTTATCGTGTCTGTCGGAAAGATATTTGCCGATTATTGCTGCCATCGCCGTTGTACCGCCGTGCATTGCAGCAGTTCCGAAACCGCGGACTATCCAGAGAAAAATATCTGAGTCGGGCAAACTTTGCAGGTAATAAACATTTTCAACCAAAGCAAAACCAGCCCCCACGGCAAAGCCTGCTATGGCCGAATCTACCAAGAACCCCACCCGATGAGACCGAATCAGATAGACGATTAAAATAATTTTTAAAAATTCTTCTACAGCCGGAGCCACGTATCTGGCAAACGATAAAAGATCGATAGCCAGTACTTTTAAAATAAGCGGATTTAAAAACAAACCAATTAGCGCACAAGCAGCGCCAGCGCTGATAGCCCCTAGAATAAATTTCGTTCTTACCAGCTTAAAACTGTCCAGAATTATTAAGACAATTAGAAATGCCAGAACCGGCAGAAGACCGAGTGAAGCTTTAAGAAAAATCTCCACTATAATTTGACAGAAACCATAAATTCTTCGGCAGGTCTAAAACCTTTTTCAAAAGCTCTGGCATAGCCGGCTGAAACAGTTATGGACAATCGCGACAGCATGTTTAACCTCAAATCAATCTGCGTGCCGACATTAGCTATCTTGCTTTCGAAGGCAGCATTATCGAAATTTGTATAAAGACCACTACCAAAAAATGCCACTCTCAACCAGGTAGCATATAACGACGGCGAGCCCAGACTTCGGAACCGAATAGGCGGCAAAGACCATTCCAGTAATGTTTTGAAATAATTATTTCCGCCGATTTCGTTTATTTCCAGACCCGGAAAACTTAAATTTGAGCGATAGCGTTTGACCTTTTGATGGTCGACATAGTTATTGCCAAAACCTCCGAAGTAAAAGTTTGCGAAAGGTTCAAAGCGGTCGCCGCCTGCATATCCGGCCGAAGACCTGAGCCAGATTGATGAATGGTTTAAAGGCAGCGGAAAGCCCAGATGAAGATTTGCATAGACGCGTGGAAACCAGTTGTCTGAAACATAAGTATGAGAAGTCACCAGCTGAAAACTGATTCCTTTTTCATAATCAACTGCCCCCAATGAGGCTACTTTTCTGTCATAGTTGAGGCTGATAGACCCGACTAAGAATTTATCAAATGATGCCAAAACATTCTGAAAATCCGGAAGAACTTCGAGATTATTAAATCCATTAAGAGAAAACTTTAAGTTCATTTTCTTGGGTGCGTCGTAAATAAGCGTCTTGGTATAAGTCAGCCCCAGCGAGTTTCCCTTACGACTGGTTTTGGTCGGGCCAAAAAGATCATAAAAATCGGCGCCATTATAATCAAAATTTATTTCCCAGCTCGAAAAGCGATAATTCCAGTTTAAATGTAATCGCTCTTTTTCAGCCAGTAATTTGTCGGGAGTATAGGACACAGTAAAGTTTGTGCTGTGCAAACCAGCCGGCGACTGAAAATTCATTCTCACTCCCCAGGCAATATAATCTCCGTAACCTTCGATAATCGGATAAGCCGAGGCCAGACCAATATGCCAGAAACTGTGGTAGGCTGAAGTATCTGCTTTAATTGTGTCGATATCAACCACCGAAGGCGGCTCTAAAATCCACTCTTTAAGCAGCGGATACATTTCTGACAGTTCATGCCCTAAGTAACTGATCGGGTTGATATCTTCTATAACTTTTTCTTCGATAACAATCGGCAAAAAACCGTCGCCGGTATATTCAAACACGATTAAAGAATCATTTTGATAGAGGGTCGGTCTAAAATATCCGCTTTCACAATTTGACAGTGCCTCCATCGAATCATTAGCCAGATCATACCGGTATATATTGGAGACACCGGTATAGTACGATGAACCATAGAGATAGTTGTTGTCTCTAGAGAAAACAAAATTTGCGGCGATACTGTTTCCGAAATCAAAAAGGGTCGCATAACTGGTGTCTCCTGCCAGCAGAGAATCTACATCCATTATTATCAGGCTTTGTCTGCCGTTGATTTCTGCCAGTCCCGAGGTCAACAGCTTGCCATCGGACGAAATGTCTATGTCATAGACATCGTAACCATACGGCCAGGCATAGACCAGATTCCATTTCTCATAGGGATGCGGGATTCTGACAATTGCGGAAATGCCGTACGAATGACGCACGCCCCACAGAGACGAATCGGCGGCGCAAAAAGAAAGGTCACCTATTCTGGCATCTTTTAAGAGCATCTTTTTCTTGCCGCTTTGTACGTTCAGAGAAACTATATCCCGCCAGCCGTTATTATCAGTAGTGTAAAAAAGCGTTTTGGAATTCTTATCATAGGCCGTTGAAGTCACAAAATATAAAGCCGGACCTTTGACACCTGTCAGCCTTCTGCTCTTTTGTGTCTTAAGATTAATGGCTGCAACGTGTGGAATCTGCCCCGGATAATTGACAGCTAAAATAAGTTCTCCCAGTTCTTCGTCGTAAAACGCCGGAGAGACCGAGCCCATCCCTTTTTTGGCCAGCTTTCGTGAACCTGTCAGCGGGTACTCCCTGATGAAGTTCAGATTCTTTTCCTGAAAAACATGCTCCCAGTCGATCCAGTTGTGCCAGGCGTCACCCATGGAGATTTCATATACTTTTTTAAACTGAGAGATATAATAAGCTTTGCTGCCCGCAGAACGGTTAATCCAGGCAATCAACTTTTCGGGACCATATTCATAAGTTAAGTAGCTCATAAATCTGGTGCCATACAGATAAGCATTGGCGCCAACCTGAAAATCAACTTTGCTGGCTTCTGACTCAAGCCCTACCAGATCATAAATGCGGCTGGAGTCGCGGAC
>JADFLZ010000290.1 GCA_022564135.1 Candidatus Zixiibacteriota bacterium | reverse complement strand
TGACGGCGTGCACGACGACCGCTTGATAGTATTCTTTTAATACCATTTCTGAATCGGTATTTGAGAATAATCCTGGCGCCAATGCGTATTAGGAGATTAGAAAACTATCCGGTGTTGCCGCCAATGATCTTATTTTGGGCTGGGTGAAAAACAGACTATTGTAAGTGTAATAGTACCGCGGGTTAGTTATCTGGTCTTTCTTTTGTAAATAATCCGGCCACTTTTTACTGAGTGGCTGAGTTGTGTCAAGTGCCACTGCAACCAGTTCTGCTCGAATTGAATCACCTTCCATTGCGTGAACTTTATGTATTCGTAAGAAGTCGCTATTTAATGATTTCCCCTCACCGGAAGTTATATCTACTACTACTGTATCTAACTGTTCATAGGCAGGGAAAAGCCGACAGGTCGCGTCAATCCCCATATTGATTGCCCAATTCACTATTGAGTTACTGGTCAGGTCTGTGCCGCCGGTGCCAAGTGGTAACTCCTGATAAATATAAACTCTCAGGCTGTCCTGTCGCGGATTTAAGGGGTCTGCCGCTAAACAGACCCCGGCTATGAGAAAAGAAAAGAGCAACGTGAAACAGAATTTCTTTATATCCACGGTCTTGTCACTTTCAGTTGTGTATCAGTATCATCAAATACTTTGTACAGCTTGCCCATAAATGGTGAATCTTCTCTTTCGAGTTTTATAATTTCTTTCTCAGCATCGAAACCCGCCTCGCGTCTTGCTATCGAACCAATCTTAGGAATATATTTTGCAATACTGGCAAGCAGAGCCGACAGTCCCTTTGTGGGAACAGCGGAAATATTAGATGGCGTATCTGTCAGCATATCAATCAGCATCGTGTGACCGGATTCCGGAACAGGAAAAAGTTTTATATAATACTTCTGGCTGGCTGCTTTTGAATTATCGAAATAGATAGTGTAAATTTGTGGATAGGTTGAGGGGTACGCCGTTGGATGGGCTACTATATGGTCGAACTCTTCTTTAATCTTATATCCCAGATCGTTGCCCTCAAGACTGTCCTGTTCACGGACGGTTCTGACTCCGGCGAAGTTGTCGGGCAATTTATATTGTTCTGCTTCTTCCGTAATGTTGAGAGAGTATGGCTCACTCCGAAACGACCATGGCCGTGCGTTCCAGAAATCACTCAGACCAAGCGTGATACAGTTATCCAGATGGTCGTCAAGTCCGTCATCCGGCAATCCCGCTTGCTTCGCCAAAAAAGTGAAATAGTTCAGAATCTCAGTATTAGTCATAGGTTTCCTCGTAAACACCCTGTTCTATGGCGTCAATCTCAAAAGGCTGGTCGGCCAGAGCTTTACGCCACGGATGAGAATTGTATGTAGGGGCTTTACTGTGTCCTTTAGCTTTCGCTTTCAAATGCAAAAACAATTTCCACCATTGCTTCACATTGAATGGTTCTTTATTCAGACCGAAATACTTTATCAAAAACATATTCACTCCAATAAAAGGGCGGGCTTTAATCCGCCCCTTATTCATTAGCCCGTATATATCCAGATTTGAACAGCGTGCATGGGGTTCAGCGCTTTCACTACGAAAGGCACTGCCCAGCCTACTGTACCGTATCTATCCAACGGGTTTGAGGTGTCGTGAGGACCAGGTGTCTTAACTATGATTGATGGTCTGGGAACGTCTTTAGCGCTTCGCCTGAAAGTGGTAGCGCCAAAAGCATCCCTGCCAAGAATCGGGATTCCCGTAATCGCAGCAGTGGAGGAATAGTTTGCACCATTCGCTCCTGGGCCGCCTGCGGTTCCGGAAGTTCCACGGGCTTCAATCGGGAAAGTGAACGGGTTAGTTTCCTCTACGAATCTAACTCCGGCCAAAGAACCAATCTCAGCCTTAAAGATACCAAACTGGTCGGTTCTGTTTTTCTGTACATCCTTCCAGTCTGTGTCATCCATCAAACCAGAAGCCGCATCAGGAGATACAATCCCGATATAGGAACCACCGGGGAATTTCCTTGCCTTATTTTTAGCTAAGATAGTTCTGGCTCTCTTAACATTGGAATAAGACAGGTCATCTCCGGAAGCCATTTCATCGGGAGTTACAACAGTGTATAAATCGCCAGCCACGGGAATAACATCCCAGGCCGGAGATATTGTACAGGTTCCACCAGAAGTCACAAAGTCTGTGACTATTCTGGCCTGACCATAGCCAGTACCGGAAGTGATAATAATGACAGACTGGTTAAGGTCGTCATTAGCATCACCATAATTACTATTGGCGTTTAGTTCAGCATCAACCAGGGTAGTTGCAGTCGCAGAATCTACGATATTAGAAAACTTAGAAGCTGCGGCATCATCAGCGGCTAATGGAAAAGCACCATTAGATGCTATTTGATAGTGTGTGAGCAAGTCAAGAATTGTAGCAGCGTGTTCACCGAATAGCTCAGACGCACCAGAAACATTTCTGTCGATATGCGAAGACTTCAATAATGAAGTCAGCTGTGCGAATGCACCATATTCGAGAATAGTTGCCTGTAAGTCTTGACCAGCTAATACTGTGGCGTTAGGGTTTACACCCTCCGTCAACAAAGCACTGGAAGTACTTGCAGCTATGTTCAGCCAGCGGAAGAACTGAATCACCTTTCCGTTACCTTCGGGTAAAGGCCGCTGTTGAGCATAACCTAAGAGGACTAAATCATTCTTGACAGTTTCGAGAAACTTCTTGTCATAGAATATATTATTGCCGTCTATGGAAGACTTAGTGCCGAATGTTGACGCACCGTAATCATCATACCATCCCATGGTATGACCTCCTTATTTTTTAAGTGCGGACTACGGACTAATAGTTGACTAATCCTCGCTTTCGCATATCAGCCTCAATTTGGTCCGAAGTCATGTTTGAATAATCTGGAGTTGTCGTCCTCGCCGTCTTACCGGGCGAAGGAGAGTTGGCTCCAGCCTTATCCGCATCGGACACTTTTTCAACAGGAGGTTTTTGACCGGGATTTACGAGCTTCTTAGCGTGGGGTAAAAGAATTTTAACAATCGCTTCCGGACTGGCCGTTTCCAGCCCCGGATATTGAAATATAATTTCTTTCATCTTATCCCAATAGGGATTCATCCCAGGTACGGGATTCCGCCCTATTCGGTAAGCCGACACAACATTCTTCAGCTCTGGATACTCAGATAACGAATCAGCAAAGTTGCGAGTGTTGTCCCTGTCCTGCAGTCTTTGAATTTCAGACCGCATTGAGTCAACGTCTTCTTTTTTGGCCAGCCCCATACCATCAAGAGCATCAAGGGGATTCTCATCGAATTTGTCCCTGAACTGCTCTGAGTTAAGTGGCTCTGTTTTCGTTTTCCGAGCTTCGGCAAGCTCCTGTTCAAGTGTCAAGTTGCGTTTGTGGAGGTGGTCTGTATGGCGGTTGAAATCCGGAATGCGGTTAAGCGCATCCACTGGACTTGTAAATTGTCCGCTCAGTCCTGCCTCATCAAACGCTTTCTGCTCATCAGAGATTGCCGTACCTGTATCTGTGTCGGATTTATCATCATCCGTACCCGTATCTGTGTCAGCTGACGAATCATCGGTTGACGTATCTAATGTGTCATCAACCTGAGCATCTTTTAATTCGTCTTCTTTTTGTTTTTCTAATTCTTTTTCTGTCACAGTGTCTCCGTGTCTGTGTTTATGGTTTTGTCGCTAACTCTTCCGGTTGCTTAAGTACCCACCGGAGCGCAGCGACTTGTCCTTTATCAAAATTCGTATCACCGTCCTGCAAAGCAGCGGTGGTCAAATCATTTGCCTTCTTTTCTATTCCTCCCAGCAAATAGTCCAAAAACCCAATCTTC
>JADFLZ010000289.1 GCA_022564135.1 Candidatus Zixiibacteriota bacterium | reverse complement strand
TGTGACTGCGATACGGGAGTTGTTTTCTATTTGGTAAATGACTGGACGTTGCTCAATCACTTTACCCCACTTGGTTTTGACAACCAACTCTCCTCTTTCACTTATCGAGATAGAATCAGCACCCTGGTATTGTATCTCTATCTGCGAATAGTCAGCGCCGGGGGAGACGATAAAATCATACTCCATCTGCTTGCCGTTACCGTAGTATTTTAAGTCTATACCGTCATATATTTCTTCATACAATACGGCCGAGTAGTTGGGGACGTCGGTCTGCCATTCATTCGGGTCATTGCCTATAAAGTAGTTGCATTTGTAGTCCATCATATCAACACCAATCATTTGCGGATTTGGATTGGCTCCCACAAATGTCGCTTTGATCATCATAGTTTCAATGCTGTCCGGTTGCCTATCCATCAGTTGATCTGGCATCATACCAAACCGCTTTTCTACAACAGAAATGGAACGACTATCTTTTGATTCGATTTTGCGAGTGAATTGGTAGTAGGCGCCATCGGATGCAAACCACATTGTGGCTCCTCCGGCATTGGCTCGAAACTGAACCTTATCGTCCCATTGACCCTGATTGGCCGTAAAAGCCAGAGGCATCGAGGCAATACTTCTGGTTAACTGGACATTTGACAAATTATTAATCAAATCAACTGATTTGATTGATTCTTTGGAAAAAGCTGTTTGTGTTGCTAAAGTTGCGAAGAGAATGAAAAAGACTGTAATTTGAGGCCAGGCAGGTGGTTTACCATTAAGCATATATCTGCTCCTTTCTGAGACTGGCCTAATATCCCATATCAGGCTACAAGGGGCGATTCTTGATGAAATATCAGCAGCCCGATAGATTTGTAATAAAAGAATTTACTCTCCAATTTACCAAAAAAGGGCTTTTTGTCAAGAAGTTCAGGCCAATCGAGGAAGTCTAAGAATTGTGTGCTTCGGTTCGGGTCATCTGCCACATTCGATTGGTGCACCACACAAATTAACTCCAGTCTCACTGCAATATACTTCCGCCAGCCTAAATGATAGCGGCTATGACAATGCCTTAAAGCAATTGCGACCAAAGCAAAAAACCAACAACTTTTGATAGGGGAAAAGTAAAATATGACAAAACGAACCCAAGCGTACTCGCAGGTCCGCGGACCATTTGCGCGAAGCGTCGAGGGTCCGTGGCCCATTTCGACCGTCATCCTGAGCGGACAAAGTCCCGAAGCTTGGTCGAGGGAGTCGAAGGATGACAATGTTAGAAGATGGATTCCAGCCTACGCTGGAAAGACAGAAACAACGTAGGAATGACAGTTTGTGGGCGGCCGCCTGTGGCGTGTTCTCATCTGCCCCAGCATAATTGTCAAGACCTGCTAGCCCACCCTTCGACCCTTTCCACCGAGGCGGACTCAGGACAAGCGCGGACTCAGGGTGACGATAAATTGTGGCAATTGTACTATATTTGCAATAATCAGTTTTTTAGTTAAATTAGAGTGGCAGTAGATTTGCTTTTAAATCGGGGCGGGTCTGAAACTAATTGGTTATAAATGGCTTATCAGGGCATATGATTATAAGATTAAAAAAATTGGGCACTCCGGGCGGAGAGAGTACGGCTTTTGAAAAGGGAAAATTCAAAATTGGCCGAAGCACTGCCAGTGATCTGTTTCTCAAAGATGCCTCGGTATCCCGGCTGCATGCCGAGCTGGAAGTTATTGACTCTCAGAATATCTTTCTGACAGATCTGCGCAGCCGCAACGGTACCTTAGTCAACGGCAGGCCGATATTCAGCAGGGTTTTGCTGCAGCCTGATGATGAGATATCTTTCGGAGATGTCCGTTTCTCTGTTTCGCCCGGTAAGGCCGACAGTCCTACTACCGGAAGTATTACCGTTGTAGAAACTGCCGAATTTCTTGACTCTGCCACAGTTGTGCACGTTGATGAAGCCCGCCGTTTAAAAAAAGAAAACAGTCTGTATAATCAGGAAACTTTCCTGGCCCTGTCCGCTTTGGGCAAAATTCCAATTGACCCTGATAATCTTGAGCAGTCGTTAAATAGTTCATTGGATTTACTGAGAGAAACTATCGACGCCGACCGTCTGGCGCTTCTGTTTGTCGAGGATAAAGAAAACAACAAGATTTCGTTTGGAGCCTGCAGTGTCAGGGGCGCAGGGATATCCAGAGACTTTTCTGTCTCAAGGACTGTCATCAATGAAATACTGAAAAGCAGCGTGGCGATTTTGACTAAAGAAATCGACAGTGATGACAGGTTTGCAGAAAGAACAATGGTCGGGGGAAGCATCAAGTCAATGATGAGTGCGCCTCTGATGGATGATAAAAAAATAATCGGGATACTATATGCTGAAACTGACTCAACCGGAATTACTCTTAGCGAAGACCATCTGCGGGTGTTCACTACCTTCGGTGACATCCTGGCTTCAAAGATTTTAAACCACAGTCTGATTGCTGACAGACAGGGAAAAGCTGTAGTAGAAGCAGAGCTGCGGGTCACCAAAAGCAAGCAGCTTGAACTCGAAGCAGCGAATCGAATTCTGCAAGACACACAAGCCGAGCTGGTCCAAACTCAGAAAATGGCATCGCTGAGACATCTGGTAGCAGGAGTAGCCCACGAAGTCAACAATCCTCTGGGCGCTCTTCAGGCCGGTCTGGCCAATATTGAATACGCCTCCAAAATAATTATGGAGACGGTTAATAGCGGAGATCTGTCAGCGCTGTCCGATGAAACATCGAAGCCGGGCAAAGCCTTAAATCTGGTTCTCAACTGCGCCGATATTAATAAAAAGCCTTTAACCAGAATTGCTACAGTAGTAAAGTCACTTAAGAATTTTGTATTACTGGATCAGGCTGAAATAAAAGAAGTGGATATTCACGACGGCATAGATTCGGCGCTCGAACTTTTGAGTTTCAAGCTGGGTGACAAAATAAAAGTAGTCCGCGATTATGGGGAGCTGCCGAAAGTAGAATGCTACGCCAGAGAAATCAATCAGGCAATTATGAATCTGTTGACCAACGCCGCCGAGTCTATTGATAATGAAGGAATCATTACCATCAAATCAGAGCGTGATGGTAAGAATGTTACGATTTCAATTTCAGATAACGGGCGAGGTATTCCCCATGAAAATTTGTCGCGAATTTTTGACCCCGGCTTTACTACCAGAGGTGTTGGTGTCGGCACCGGGCTGGGACTGGCCATAGTACACAGCATAATGGAAGCGCACTCCGGCAGAAGCGAAGTAGAGAGCGAAGTCGGCAAAGGCTCTGTTTTTAAACTGATTTTCTCGATTAAACTAATTAAGAGAACAGAAAGTACAGGCTAAAGTCTTGATACTATTATAATTTGACCCAGTCTGTAAGCCGCTGCATGGCTTCTTTGATGCGGTAGCACCAGGTATCTACAAAATCATCAGGCAGAGGTTTTTCAAGCGGTGTCGTTTGGCTGGCTGTTAAAGCCTGAGCGCCATCAAAATCAACATAGGCAACACGCGCTGTAAGTTCATTTTCCAGTCTTCCAAAAGCGCTCCCCGGCAGAATTGCCACGCCGGTTTCATCAAGCAGTCTCTGGCAGAGAGTTTTGCTGTCGCAGATGCCGCGCTGAGCCAGGCGCTCTTGGTATTTAGAAAAATCCAGAAAGAGATAAAAAGCTCCGACAGGTTTGGGGACGAATATTTCAGACTGGCAAAGTATTTCGACCGATTCTTTAGCTATTGCCGCCAGAATTCTTCTGGTGTGCCACAAGTATTTTTCAATTTCGACGCCCCCCTCAAAAGCACGGATAGCTGCACATTGAATAGGTGCGCAGACCGAAGTATAGGTTTCGCTGGCAACAGCGGCCATCT
>JADFLZ010000288.1 GCA_022564135.1 Candidatus Zixiibacteriota bacterium | reverse complement strand
AAATTCATATCTTCGAGTACATGCACTTCGCGCATGGCGGCTTCGGCAAATGCTATGGGATCTTCGGGGCCATATTTGTCAAGCAGGTCTTTGGGGAGTGAGCCGGAATTGACACCGATGCGAATCGGCACATGAGCATCTTTGGCCGCTTTGGTAACTTCGCGCACTTTCCACTCAGCCCCGATATTACCGGGATTGATACGAATTTTTTCAAAACCGGCTTCGATAGCATTTAGAGCCAGTTTGTATTGAAAATGAATATCTGCCACCAGTGGTCGGGATTTGTCTATCGTTTGGCGTATTTTCTTTAAGTGATGGCTGGCATCGTGATTAAGTACTGAAATGCGTACGATATCACAGCCGGCATCATAAAGCTGATTTATCTGAGCGACAGTAGCTTCAACATCGCGGGTATCGGTGGTTGTCATCGACTGTATGGCGATAGGAAAACCGCCGCCGATTAAAACTTCGCCGATTTTTATAACCCGGCATTTTCGCCTTTTTATCGGATATTCAAACTTCAGCATCTATCTTGTTGACCCCATTTTTCGCACTATGTAGTTTATCATCTTAAACAAACAACTGCAACAGAAAGTTGGCGCTAATTTGTTCTGGTTTAAAAGGTTGCTGGTGGTGGCCGCTATTATCGGGCTTCCGTCCGCCTATTTTCTCTACGGCAGCTACAAAACAGCTAAAAACGAAGAATTATCCCAAAAATTCGCCCTGATAACAGCCCAATCCTGGATCGCCACGGCCAAATTTAAGGATGAGCCTGAAAAATATATAGCCTTTCGGGAATCGCTTTTAGTGGCCCGGAATACAACAATTGACGAAATCGAGTCTTTTTTATCGGCATATAAAGATGAGGCCGAAAAATATGTCGGCTATGCCGGTTTTGTGAAATTCTATGTTGATTCGCTGGTGGCTATTGAAGATTCAATTATAAAAGCAGCGCCCGATACCATAAAGAGCGTATTCACTCCGGACAGTTAGTTCTCCTCGATTTCAAAAGCGGCCGGATAGTGCTCCAGCTCTCCTCCTACAAATGTTACTACATCAAAGCGAAGGTCGCAGCCTTCGATTTTGTTTTCGATCAGATATTGCTGGGCGGCTTTAATTAGATTATTGATTTTCTTTTTGTCGACCCGTTCAGCCGGATGGCCAAATCTGGTCGATGAAGCCGATTTGACCTCCACAAAGACCAGAGAATTTCCTTTTTGAACGATTAAATCTATTTCTTTTTGGCCGGCGCGATAGTTCCTGTTAAGAATCAGATAGCCACTATCCAAAAAAAAATGGGCTGCCAGTTCTTCATAGCTGCGCCCAATTTTGACCCTGTCTTTTTCCGTTTTCCTGTTTTTAGGTGAGGGCATACTGCTCCACTAATTCTGCCACCGGCCTGAACGATTTGCGGTGAATGTCGCAGGGACCGTGCATTTTCAGTTCGCTCATATGAGCCGCAGTATAATATCCTTTGTGCTGAGAAAAAGAAAAGGCGGGATACATTTTTTCATAGCGGTCCATAATGCGGTCGCGGGTGACTTTGGCCACTATCGAGGCTGCCTTTATCGAATCACAAAGATTGTCG
The DNA here is from genome assembly GCA_022564135.1 of Candidatus Zixiibacteriota bacterium. Taxonomy (GTDB): domain Bacteria; phylum Zixibacteria; class MSB-5A5; order GN15; family FEB-12; genus JACZWU01. Next base: position 2,270 of record JADFLZ010000288.1, on the reverse strand, counting down.
CCGTTTATAATTGAAAGCTGCGGATAGGCAATTTTGGGAATAGGATAATCACCATCAACCAGAACAATTTCCGGGGTTGCTTTTAAGTCGGTCACCGCTTTTCTCATGGCCAGCAGTGATGCTTTCAAAATGTTTAACCGGTCAATTTCTTCGTTATCTATTATACCAACCGCACAGGGGATTTCTAAGCTGACTATTTCGTCGAACAGTTCATCACGTCTGCTGCTGGTCAGTCTCTTTGAATCAGCTAAGCCTTCGATTACGATACCGGCAGGCAATATGACTGCTGCTGCCACCACCGGACCGGCCAGAGGACCGCGGCCGACTTCGTCCACGCCGCAAATAGTCTGGTAGCCCTTGTCACGGAGCATCTCTTCCATGTGAGATAAATCAATAATGGATTGCTGATTATTTTGTTTCATTCTTGCTGGCATCGTCATTTAATAGCCGATTTTGCCACCTTAAATCAATAAAAACTCTTAATTTAATTATCGACTATGACAGCCAATCTCGTTAGCTTTTTGAAGTCGATAAAAAGACAGGAAAGTGACATTTACAAGTAGTATGCCTAAAAAGAAAACAGACACAGCGGCTGACTTCAGTTTTCAAGTCATTGCCGGACAACTAAAAGGCCGGACGATAACAGCACCGGATCTGGGTATCACCCGGCCGCCGCTATCGAGAATAAGGCGTTCTATTTTTGATTTTTTGACGCCCTATCTAGCGGATGCCAGCTATCTGGACCTGTTCAGCGGTACCGGAAGTTACCTTTTTGAGGCTGTATCAAGGGGTGTGGTCAAAGCTGTGGGGGTCGAAAAAGAGCCCAAATTGGCTGATTCTATTAACGCTCAGGCTGACGTATTTGATATTGGTGATAAACTTTTCTGCCGCTGCGATGATGTTTTTAAGGCGCTGCCGAAATTAAAAAGTTCAGACGAAAAATTCGACATTATAATGATAGCCCCGCCTCAGTATAAAGGCATCATAGATGAGACCTTAAAATGTCTGGTACAAAATCCGGTCATAGCAGCTGATGGCTTTCTGCTCTGTCAGCACGACAGCTCTGAGACCGACCGCATAGAATCATTGCATTTCAAAATAAAAGACCAGCGAAAATACGGCAATACGACTTTTACGATATTGAAATCGAATTAGATTGGCAATCTCAAAAATATTGTTAAATTAGGGAATAATGAGATCTCGGTTCGGCAAGGCAAGAATGCTACACATCATATTAGTAACATTAGTTTATAGCGCTCTTGCCACTTCTTGCAGTGAAGATGGCAGTAATAAACAAGAAACTTCTTCATTAACACAATCAAACCTGAATCAGTTATTTCAAACTGCAATAGATCTGCCTAAACTGCAAGAATTCTTTCATCTGGAAATGGAAAGTAGAAAAGTGCTTTGCATTACCGGTGAGTTCCTACCTGACAATCTTGAGCTAAATAAGAACGGCCAGCCTATTAAGATTGTTTCTTCACTTACAGAATGTGAGAATTGCATTCTATTCGATATAGTTAAAATTACAAATAATAAAGCCCAACTAGTCATGGTGTATGAAATAGAGGGAGTCGTATGCGAATTAGAATTACAGTTACAGAATGGGGCCTGGCAAGTCGGCACTTCGACTCTAACTGAACATTGATGTATTATTCTTTAGCCGTTTCAGTTTCTTCTGCCGAATCAAGCTGTACTGTGGTGTCTTCGCTGGTGCTGTCAGCAGCAGTTCCTGAAACTTCGGGGACTTCATTAAGTTTAGGTTCGGCGTTTTCTTCTTTAACAGCTTCGGCAACCGTTTTAGTGGTTTTTTTAGCGGAGTCTACTATCCGCTCTTTGATTCTGGCGGATTTGCCGGTCAGTTCGCGCAGATAATTAAGTTTGGCGCGCCTTACGGAGCCAATTTTGATTCTTTCAATCTTGTCAATATTGGGTGAGTGCAGCGGGAAAATTCTTTCGACGCCAATCCCGGCCGACATTTTACGGACTGTAAAGGTGGCGCCGGTGCCGCTGCCCCGGCGGCCGATAACTATCCCCTGAAAAACCTGAATTCTTTCTTTGTCACCTTCTTTAATTTTTACGTGAACACGAAGGGTGTCGCCGGAGGAGAATTCTGGCAAGTTCTGCATCAAATAGCTTTTTTCTATCTGTTGTATTCTTTTCATCTTCATTTACCTCTTTTTAAAAAAAAGTTTATATAAAATATTATTTTTCGCTTTTTACGTTTTTTAACAGTTCTAAATCTTCTTCAGATATTTCCAGATTCCATA
>JADFLZ010000287.1 GCA_022564135.1 Candidatus Zixiibacteriota bacterium | reverse complement strand
TGCCGGTTCAATATGTTGGCGGTATAACGGCTGAGCACACTGCCGTGCGCGAAAATGTGGGCATGTTTGACCTCTCGCATATGGGAGAGTTCGAGGTAAACGGACCGCAAGCATTGGCTTTCCTGCAATATGTTACGGTTAATAACGTGGCCAAAATGTCGATGGACAGTGTCTGTACAACTGCATGTGTCAGCCCGATGGCGGTATTGTTGATGACTTATTAGTTTATAAACTGCCAACGAGATATATGTTAGTAGTCAATGCCTCTAATATCGATAAAGATTTTAAGTGGTTAAGCTCACAGACTGACGGCTTCGATGTTAAACTGACCGACAAATCTGCTGAGACAAGTTTACTGGCGGTGCAAGGACCGAACGCTCTGAAAGTTTTATCTGAAATCACCGACTATGATTTAGAGAGCATGAAATATTACAGCTGGGCCTTAGCCGAGATTGCCGGAGTCGACATTCTCTTTTCGCGCACCGGCTACACCGGCGAGGATGGCTTTGAGCTTTATATTGCGCCCGAACATGCCAATATATTATGGAAAGCGCTTACCAAAGCCGGGCAGAAATATGAGATGAAACTTATTGGCTTAGGCGCGCGCGATTCTTTAAGGCTGGAAATGAAAATGGCGTTATACGGCAATGACATCGACAGCACTACAACTCCAATCGAGGCCGGCCTTGGCTGGATTGTCGATCTGGAAAAAGATTTTATCGGTAAAGATGTGCTTGTTAAACAAAAAGAAGAAAAGCCGGCGCGGCGACTGGTCTGTTTAGAACTTGAAGGACGTGTTTTCCCCAGACAGGGCTATGATATATATGACGGTGACGAACAAATCGGAAAATTGACATCGGGAACTTTCTCACCGACGCTTCAAAAACCGATCGCTATGGGTTATGTTCCCAGACGGCTGGCAAAGTCCGGCTCGACGGTTGAAATCGAAATTCGCGGTAAACGGTTTACGGCGACAGTTGTTAAACCTCCGTTTTATAAGAAGGCCTCGCATAAGTAAACTATGAACATTGAACTTTATCTGACACCTCTCCCTTTTGCAGATGCTGATCTTGAAAATAAGACGGTGGTTGTCATTGACGTGCTCCGTTTTACAACTTCGGCCTGCGCAGCTTTGATGGCCGGCGCCAAAGGCGTGATCCCGACTGCCGAATCCGGTGAAGCGGCTGAGCTTCGCGCCACGCTTGGCAGAGATATAACGGTTCTGGCCGGAGAACGTGGCGGTGTGCGCATAGAGGATTTTGATCTGGGGAATTCTCCGGCAGAGTTTACCAAAGAGAGTGTCGGCGGCAAGTTCGTGGTTATGACCACCACCAATGGCACGGCCATGTTTAAGAAAACGGCCAAAGCCTGGCAGGTGCTGGCCGGCGGACTGGTTAATGTTTCAAAAATTGTTGAAAAAGTAACAGAAAACGGCAGAGATCTGATAATCGCCTGCAGCGGCCGCCAGGGGAATTTTTCGATCGAAGATACGTTGTGCGGCGGTCTGATGATTGAGCGGATTTTTTCAAATGGCGCAGGCGGCCATAAACTAAATGATGCGGCTTCAATGGCCTGGCAGCTATATCAAAATAATTCCGGCACCCTGTATGAGACCATCGAAAAAGGGGAACATGGCCGGTTTTTAGTCAGTATCGGATTTAAGGAAGATATTGTCACAGCTGCCACAGTAGATTCTATGCCGGTACGGCCGGTTTTAAACGACGGACGATTAATAATCGATGAGACACTAATCAGCTTGCCCTGACTCATCTTAAATCTATCTTAACAGTATAAAGAAAAATGATTAAACTACTTTTGACACCAATTCTGTTCGGGCTGCTGCTGGCCGGAAATATCATGGCAGCCGAGGCCGCTGATTTTTTGATTTCTATTTATCATACCGACCGGGATAACGGACAAAAAGTCCTGCTCTATGCTGATACGACTACGCTGGTGAAAAATATGTCTTCCTCGGCATTTTTGTTTGGCATTTCGGTTGACCTGAAGCTGACAAAGGTAGATTCGACCGGGGTGGCATATGATGTTCATCTGGTGACGCTCGGTCCTCAGGCAAAAACTCTGGCCAAGCGATTTACATCGGACTACGAACTCCCGGGAATAATTGGCAACATAGAAGTCAAACCAGATGTTTTTCACTCAATAACTTTTGTACCGCTGACAGAGACTGAAGTGGATCTCCGTCAATGTTCATACAGCCATAACAGCAGCAGCGATTTTTCGATAACACCTTCGGCCAATCTGGACCTGCACCATCTGCCACAGTCTCTGGCAGATTATCATGCGGTTTCCATAAAGAGTATTATCGAGACCGAGTACCGTCGGTTCAGGGATTTTTTTCATTTCAAAATGGCCGGCAAACAGGACCTTTATCTGTTTCCCTGTCAGGGTTATTCGACGATATGGGACAAGAGATTCGGCAGCTCCTTTGACCCGACCCGCTCTAACGTCTATGCCTTGTACCGGTCTGGTATTAATACTGCCGACCCGTTTTTATTGATTCATGGCGCGGTTCTTCGCAGCTATGGCTATGCGCCGTTATTTTTGACCGAAGGATTTGCCAACTATTTTTCTCTGGCTATAAGCAGTATGAAAAAAGCCGTGGCAGACAAAACGAACCTGCCGCTGGGCGACATGCTGAGCACGAGCAGTTACTTAAAAGCAGACCCGCTGATCGCCGATGTAATTAGCGCGACGTTTGTGCGCTACCTGATTGATGAATATACTTTTGACAAGTTTGTGCTTCTTTATGAAAAAGCAGATGATATTAATCTTACGCGGCTGTTAATCGATATTTACGACAAACCGCTAAGTGAACTTGAAAATGGCTGGTTAAATTATGTAGATACTGTCACCATAAATAACAGACAGTACGGAAAATTTGCGCAGCGTGCCGAGCAGATGTTTAATTACCCATTGATGCTTGAGTATACTAAAAAGTATGCAGCGGGAGCTGTCTCCAAAGCTGATTCTCTTTATCGTTATAATCAGTTATCACGCGCGTATTTTTTTAATGGCGATTACTACAACGCTTCAGAGACTCAGGAACTTCTGGTAAAAACGGATTCTCAAAATTATGATTCATGGCTCGGACTGGCATCTTTTAGAATGATGAATGGCGAAATTGCGGTTGCTTCTGCTGATTTAAAAAAGGCACACGAATTGAATTCGCTCAACGCCATAGTGGGCTTCAACCGGGTACTTAACCAGCTGCTGTTGGGTGACACTCTTTTAGCTGTGCAGTCGTTAAATAATCTGATTGGCAGAGAAAGCGCAGGTCAGGTTCAGGCAGAATGCAGGGTAATGCTGGGAGATATCATGAAAGACTCGGACGAACCCGAAGACACTATGCAGGCGCGTGATTATTTCACGGTGGCACTTTCAATATTCTCGCAGCAGCAGCAAATTAATCCGGCTCTGGCCACTCCCTACATGTGGTCGGGAATTGCTCTGATTGGTCTGGGTGATTTAGAAAGTGCCCGGGATCAGCTGGAGCTGGCCTTGTTTTTAGAAAGCCGTCCGTTTTATATTGGTATGATCAATTTATGGCTGGGCAAAACTGCCGACATTTCAGATAACCGTCAGGTTGCCGAAGATTATTACAGCCAGGTTCTGTCGGCGGAGTCGGCCTTGTATCATCAGGATGAAGCCCGCCGGCTGCTCGAAAAACCGTTTAGACGATAGCAGGATATATGTTCAGTTTTTTGAATGCCGGATTTCTACTTGCTGCAGCGGCGGCTTTGATTCCGCTTATCATTCATCTATTCAGCAAAAGAAAAGTTAAACTGATTGAGTTTTCCTCGTTAAAGCATTTAAAAGCGATGCAGCGGCGCCAGGTACGGCGTTTAAAAATA
>JADFLZ010000286.1 GCA_022564135.1 Candidatus Zixiibacteriota bacterium | reverse complement strand
TTTGGTGCCAATGTCAATATCTAAAACAGCAAAAACCACATCTGCCGACATGGCCGGTTTGCCGTCGTAAGTATAAGAAACTTTCTGGCCGTCTTTTACCGGAAGATGTCTCAACCAGTCAGCATAGCTGTTAGCTTCTATGGCTGTTCTTTTATATCCCGCTGGTAAGGGAATATAATTTATCAGGGCAGAGCTTGAGTCGTAATCGTTCGCCCAGTTGTATTTATTATATCTCTGTGGTTGCGCCTGCAGAGTGGAAATCAAGAAATAAAATAAAGCGGCAAGAGTTGTGACTCTTAGTAATAATTTCAAGTGACAATCCCCGAGCAATGTTATTCTTTCAGTTTCTTTTCTATTTATAGATTATAACCCTATCACAGTCATACCAGGAACGGTTTTTTCGAATTAGGTTAAAGTATTAATCGACACTTATTTCAATTTAGCAGCTCCCCTGTAAAGAGTAAGGCATTGTCTTTCAACGCCTTAAAAACAATTTGGCAGTCATATGTAACACTCTGGTAAATTTAGCGACTAACATAATGAATAAATTCAACTGAACCATAATGAAAGTTGAGGCGTTTTAATATATTGATATCTTTTATGAGAGTGAACCGGGGGGCGGAGCCGTGTCAATGAAAAATATTTCTACCCTGGTTTTGACAATCGTAGTTTTTCTTTATCTGCCTGCGGCGGTCGGGGCTCAGGCTTGCAGCTGCGGCGGAGCGCCGCTTCTGAGCTCCCTTGAAATTCCTTCAACACCTGCCGGAGTCTGGCATTTCGGGCTGACTTATAAATTTAGTTCCATTACCAATGTGTATAGCGGCAGCGAAAAATTAGATGATGATGTTCGCAGTCGCCGGGTGCGAACAGGACTTTTCGAAATCAATTATGGTCTGACTGAACGTTTTTCAGTCTCAGCAATTTTTACTCTGTTGGAGCAGCAGCGCCAGACAACATCCAACTTTACGATTAGTGAAATTTTGCGCACCCGCGGAATTGGAGATGGTCTGTTCCTTCTAAAATACTCCGTTTTACCTCAGTCAGTACAAAATCGCAGACAAATATCCATTGGCGGCGGTATTAAAGTACCCGTAGGTCAATCGGATATAAAAAGTAATAACATTTTGTTAGCCGCTGATATGCAGCTCGGTACCGGGGCCTGGGATATGGTATTGTGGGGACATGCCCAGCAGGGATTATTTACAGAATTTCCCATAACCGTATATTCAACTTTTTCATACCGGCTCAACGGCACCAATGACAGGTTCGGCCAAAATTCGCTGGGATATAAATTTGGCGACGAACTGGTAACGTCACTGGCTGTAAATTTCAATCATATGACTAACATAAATTACAATCTTGGACTTCGTTACAGATCAACTAAGGCCGACGCTTTTGATAATAATGATGTTAACAATAGCGGCGGTAAATGGCTCAATTTTGTGCCCGGACTGAACTTGAACATTTATGAAAAATTTGGAATTCGCAGCGAAGGCGAACTGCCTCTGTACCGGAAATTAAACGGTACCCAGCTGACAACCAGCTACACGATTTCATTTTCACTATTCTATACGATCTCACCGCCGGATAAAGACATAAAATTTCCATTCTAAAGGAGCAACTGATGAAAAAGAAGTACATTTTCGAAACAGCTTTTGTTATTGTCGTGATGTTTTTGATTTCTGGCTGCAGCAACGAAGATAGTTCATCACTGGGAGGCGCCAGTTCAGATCCTTCGGCCTGGTTGATTCCGGTGAACGAAGTATTTGACGGCGGCCCCGGGCGGGACGGCATTCCCTCAGTTGATAAGCCTGTATTCATAGCGGCAGATGATCCTGCCAATTCATATCTATTAGATAATGATCTTGTTGTCGGTATTAAAATTGGCAATGTCGTCAGAGCTTATCCGCATCCAATTTTAGATTGGCATGAAATCATCAACGATAAAATTGGCTCAAATGCTCTGGCCCTTACCTATTGTCCGCTTACGGGAAGCGCCGTGGCCTGGAACAGAATAATAAATGGAACCGAAACAACCTTTGGCGTCTCCGGATTATTGTACAACACTAATCTTATTCCGTATGACAGATTAACTCAAAGTAACTGGTCACAGATGAGACTGCAGTGTGTCAACGGTGAGCTGATTGGGCAAACACCGCAATTGTTTAACATTGTCGAAACGACCTGGAAAACCTGGAAAGAATTGTATCCCAATACATTGGTCGTCTCTACCAACACCGGATTTTCACGTCCCTATGGCAGATATCCTTATGGTGATTACCGGACAAATCAATTTCGACTGCTGTTTCCGGTATCAAACAGCGACTCAAGACTTCCGGGCAAAGAACGGGTGCTGAGCTTAATTGTCGATGGAAACGCTCTGGCATATCGAATTTCAGACTTTGCCGACAGCGTTAGTATTTTCGTCCATGATTTTAACGGTCTGCCGGTGGTTGCCGCCGGCAGCAGCAGTAAAAATCTGGCGGTCATCTTTAGTCGTAAATTGGCCGGTGATTCTGTGCTGACATTTAAGGCAGTTCAAAACTCCCTGCCGATAATACTTGAGGATACAGAAGGTAACAAGTGGGATATTTTTGGAGTTGCCGTCAGCGGTCCGAGAGAGGGCCAGCAGTTAACTGCCACAACTTCATTTATTGCTTATTGGTTCGCTCTGGCTGCATTTTATCCTGACCTCAATCTATTTTCGATAGAGGCTCAGGATGTTACGGATGGTAATCCTGGTTCGTAAGGACGATTGCCAAAATTATTGTTGTGTAAAATGACCTGTTTTCATTTCTTATTTGATAGAGAAAGGGATTAAAAATGTTTAAATCAGACAAATCGGTTTTTGTGTTGTTATTCGCCATGCTGCTGACCAGTTCGGTATTGGCGCAGCGTTCGGAGCCAAAACAAACAGAGATTCAGGGACATACCATGTACACCCTGCTTGAGCCCGGCGGCATTCCGGCAATTTTTGAGCCGCAGTTCGTTACGGTAAGTGAGGCGGAGAGCACTTACTATGCCGATGAACCGCTGCTGGTCGTAGTCAGAGGTGATGATGCCCGCGGTTACAGCACCTGGCATCTGGACCATCATGAAATCGTAAACGAACAGATAGGCGGGGCTGCTATCGCAGTAACCTGGTGACCGCTTTGCTTTACCGGCATAGTTTATGCCGCCGAAATAGATAACAAACGTTACACTTTTCAAGCCTCCGGATCACTCTGGCAGGACGCTCTGGTCATGCAGGATTTGGAAACCAAGTCGCTCTGGTCTCAAATTTCAGGGATATGTATTCAGGGTAAAATGGAAGGCAGCCAGCTCAAGACCGTCCCTTTTAGCCACACTACTTTCGCTGCTTTTAAAAAACGGTACCCCGATGGGAAGCTCCTGAAAAAGCCAGCCGACAGTTCCGATAAAATTGATGGTGCTCGTTATGACTCTTACTTTGCCGACAAAGAAAAGCTGGGGATTTTTGGCAGAGTCGATAATTTCAAAAGGCTGGCCGGTAAAGATAAAATCTACGGCATTCGTTTTGAAAACAGTGAATTCGCGGTTTCTGAAAGCTATCTTAAGAAAAACGGATTTGCGCTGATAGTAAATGATTCGAAGCGCATCTATTTGTCATATGACGTATCCGATATGTCCGTAGCTGCTTTTGCTTTGCCGGATTCATTAAGGCTGGCCGGCAGGATTGAAATAAATAATCAGACTGCAGAGGCTTTTCCTGTTATCTCCGCTTACTGGTTTGCCTGGGTAAGTTTTTTCCCGGAGACTGAACTAATTAAGTAAAGCAGTATTATACGGGGAAGTTAGTTTTTTCTTAACCGGCGAAGCGCCACAATAGTTTCAATCGGGTCTGCCCTCTGCGAATAGTCC
>JADFLZ010000285.1 GCA_022564135.1 Candidatus Zixiibacteriota bacterium | reverse complement strand
ACTGGTGCTGGTTGTAATCTCAATCGAATCGCCCGATTGAAGTTTTGTAGAAAGCGGCTGAAGTCTGCCGTTTATTTTAGCTCCGGTACAGTGAGAGCCGACTTCGGTGTGAATCTGATAAGCAAAATCAATCGGGCTTGAACCTTTGGGAAGATGCACAATTTCCCCTTTGGGGGTAAAAACGAAGATGTCTTCGGAGAACAGATCGATTTTTAAGTATTCCAGAAATTCTGACGGATTTTCCATATCTTTTTGCCAGTCCAGAACATCACGCAGCCAGATCATCTGCCTGTCAGACTTGCTCATCTGCTGCCGTCCTTCTTTGTAGAGCCAGTGGGCCGCGATTCCGTTTTCCGCGACATGATGCATCTGCTGGGTGCGTATCTGTACTTCAATTTTTCTCTGTTCAGGGCCAAAGACGGTGGTGTGCAGCGAACTGTAACCGTTCGGTTTGGGGTTGGCAATGTAGTCATGAAAACGTTCGGCCACCGGTTTCCACATTGAATGAAGAACTCCCAGCGTATGATAGCATTCTCTTTCATTGCCGACGATTACGCGAATAGCGAACAGATCATAAATATCTTCGAAAGGAACCTTGCGCACTTTAATTTTTCTTTCAATGGAGGCCAGATTTTTTGCCCGGCCATGTACTTCGGCTTTGATTCCGTTTTCTTCCAGCGCTTCCAGCAGCGGCTCAACTACTTTCCGAATATAGGCGTCTCTTTCCGCTTTCTTTTCGTTTAACCGCCTGGCCAGATCGGTATATCTCTCTGATTGAATATACTTAAAAGCCAGATCTTCGAGCTCGTTTTTGATTTTGTGAATGCCAAACCTGTGGGCCAGCGGACAGTAAATATCCTTAGTCTCCTGGGCGATTATCAGCCGTTTTGGCTCCGGCAGATGTGAGAGAGTTCGCATATTATGCAGACGGTCGGCCAGCTTGATCAGGATAACCCGTATGTCGCGGGACATGGTCAAAAGCATTTTCCTGAAATACTCGACCTGCTGCTCTTCGCGAGACTGGTATTTTACCGCACCTATTTTGGTTACGCCGTCAACCAGTTCTGCAATCTCTTCACCAAATTCATTTTTTAAATCTTTAATGGTGGCAGTTGTGTCTTCGACAACATCGTGCACCAGACCGGCGGCAATGGTGGTCGAATCCATATGCTGCTCGGCCAGTATGAAAGCGACCTCGAGACAATGCTCGACAAAAGGTTCGCCCGAAGCTCTCTTCTGCCCCTGGTGGGCCTTATCAGAAAATTCATAGGCCTTTCTGATAAGCGGTATATTTACATTCGCATTATATGATTCAATATTGATTATGAATTCAGCCAGGTTCATCTTGAGCGATCTTACTTATTTAGGTGCTGCCGGAGAAGCGATGTTACTGCGCCTAAAACAGTTTCTACCTGAATAGTTTCCATGCAGTTACAGTTGTGGGCCGGACACTTGCACTTTTCGGTTTCGGGTTGAATTACAATATCTTTATTTCCCAGCGGACCCCATCTTTTCGGAGACATCACTTTCTTACTCGGATAAATGCCTACGACCTGAGTCTCCAAAGCGGTAGCCAGATGCAGCGGTCCGGTTGAGTTGGCCACCACCACTTCGCTTAAAGACAAAACAGCGGCCAGCGTTCTCAGGTCTGTCTGACCGGTTATTTTGCGAAGCGATACGTTTTTTTCACGGGCTATGTTGTCACAAATTTCACCTTCTACTTCCGAGCCGGAAATTACGACATTAATACCGGTTTCTTCCAGCTGTTTGTACAACTCAACAAATCTGTCGACCGGCCAGCAGTCGGCCGAGCCTTTGCTCCCCGGATGAACTACCACAAACGGTTTTTCGATGCCCGACTCTTTAAGCATTTTGTGAGCATGTTTGATTTCGCGCTCCTGCAAATAAACTTTGGGAGTTCTTACTGTTTCCCCTTCCCTGAAAAACGTGAGAAAATCAAGATTATAGTCTGACTCATGTTTGAGATTGGACTTACGGCTGTGAAGCAGATGAACGTTAAAAAAGATAGAATGGAACCTGCCGGCAGTTCCGACTCGAACAGGGATTTCTGCTTTGCTGAATAATTGACAAATTCGCCTTTCCGGATAAAGCACTATTACCGCTTTGTAGTTACTTATTTTGATTTTGTGCAGGAGATCTTTTTTGTAGAGTTTGTCCTGGCGCAGCATGTCATTTTGCACCCGCATTATCTTGTCAACGTGGGGGTTGTATTCTAAAATCGGCGAGGCGTACAGCGAAGTCAGCACTTCAATGCTGCACTCAGGATAGCGCTGTTTCATCGTCTCTACAAAAGGCAGAGCTAAAACCAAATCACCCAGCCGGTCAGTGCGGCTTATCAGAAGTTTATCTCCGGGTTGTAAGTCAATCTTTTCTGGCATTAAATAATTATCTTTCGTTACTTGTTTTCTTTCCACAATAAGCGAAGTTTGGCATACTTTACCATGACCGACATCGACGACAAAAACGACAGCACAAAACCTTCTGCGCCGTCTCTGAAACCCTGCTTAAGCAGATAATGCTTCACAAACGATGCCGCCGGTCTGATTACGATATCACTCAGCCTGGCTTGGCGCCCTTTTCGAAATGCCTCCTCCGCCCCCATAGTGGTGTACCTGTTAAATTTATTCAGGTAGTGTTCCAGATTGGGATAACTGTAATGTAACAATTCGCTGTTAAGATAAGCTACCGGCCCGTCGGTGACAACTTTTTCATGGACGATGGCATTATCAAAGCCGCCCCTTTCTTTCTGAAACAGACGCAGCACATAATCAGGATACCAGCCACAGTGAAGAATCCACTTACCCAAAAACTTAGTTTTCCTTTTAAAATAATAACCGCAGGTGCCGTTGTCGTTTTTTATCTTCGCTTTTATTTCACTGGCAAGCTCTGCTGTAACTTCTTCATCGGCATCTATTGACAATATCCAGTCTCCGCTGGCTTTTTCCACTCCGGACTGCTTGGCTGGCCCGAACCCGCGCCACTCCTGGTCAAATATTTTGGCCTGATAACTTTCGGCTATTTCAACCGTCCTGTCGGTCGAGCCGCTGTCTATAATTATGATTTCATCAGCAAAACGGACAGAGTCCAGACAGCGACGGATGTTGTCTTCTTCGTTCTTTGTAATCAGAACTACCGATAGTTTTGTCATTGTCCTACCGCCTGCTTTAGTTCTGAAACTTTCATAAACTCGGCATAAACCTGCTCGTGAGTGATGTCGTGGATGTTGTCATCATTATCGGACACCACCGTGCCGCTTTCCTGTCCGAATGGTTTCCACAGCAGAAAGTTCTTCATAAAGCGGGTGTACAAACCTACCACCTGCACTTTGAAGGCTCTGGCAATATGAACCAGCGAAGTGTCGGGAGTAATCAGGACGTCGAGCTTGGCAATTATAGCCGAGACATCTTCAAGACTAAGCCCGCCGGGTATCAGAAAAACTTTGCTGTCGCATTTTGAAATAATTTCTGCAGCTCTCCCTCTTTCATCGGGCATACTGAAAATGATGACCTGTGCCTGCCGTCTGCTTTTCAGAATACTATTAATTAGCGCCACAAATTTTCCGGTCTGCCAGACTCTGGTAGGTGAGCCGGCTGAAATGTTGATCCCAACGCGCAGCTCGGCGGTGCCGGAACCTGCCAGATTATTAAAGAATTCTGACGATTTCCTTATGGACTGGTCGCTCAAAAATGGCGGCGCAAATTCGGAAACCTCTGACAAATCAATATCGAAAGCGTTCAGAAGTTTTAGAGTGTTATCAATGATATGTCCGGTGTTGTTCATTCTGTGGTCATAGTTGAAGTCATAATACTGTCTGAATTTATTTTTGCCCACACCTATCCGGGGTTTGCCTGGTGTCAGAAAC
>JADFLZ010000284.1 GCA_022564135.1 Candidatus Zixiibacteriota bacterium | reverse complement strand
GGCCAGCATCCAGATTGTGGTGCCGACAACTATTAAGCCTCGCTTGTTTGGAATTGGGATTCCCAATGGCTGGTCGCTTAGTCTGGTAACCCTGATAGAAAGCGGGCGTCCGTTTACTCCTTCTCGTTCGTATCCCAACATTACCCAGTCTCTGGGCGAGGATATTCAGAGCAATTCTCTCAGGAGACCTTCAATTATCAATTTTGACATTAGATTTTCAAAAGAATTCAAGATGGCTGGACTATATTATCGCTTTATTGCCAATGTCGAAAATGTATTCGACAGCAAAAATATTGTTTTCGTGTATAGTGGTACTGGTCGCCCAGATACACAACAGAACCAGAGCGGCATTATAAAAGGCGGCACGCCTTTTGATTCAGATCCGGCCAACTGGGACTTTGGCAGACAAATTAGGCTCGGTATTGAGCTGAACTTATAAAATGGAAATATTATCATTAAATAAATGAGGCGGTTTATGACTTCTTTAAAAAATAAAGAAAAACTGGCAGGGAGGGCAAAGAAAACTAGCAGGATGATATTGCTATCGATCAGTTGTGCATTGGTAGCGATAGCTCTGACATCGCCTGTGGTTTTCTCTCAGGCCAAAGTAGGCACAACCGGTGCGCAGTTTCTGGAGCTCGGTGTTTCCTCCAGAGCCATGGCCATGGGTGAAGCCTTTACGGCTGTTGTAGACGACATCTCGGCGGTCTATTATAACCCGGCTGCCTTGACCTCGCTTTATGGCAGAGAAGCCTCTTTTACTTACGTAAGTATGCCGGCGGATGTAGGCTTTGGCTTTGCTGCTATCGGTTTGCCGCTGGAATCAATTGGCGGGGTAATAGGAATTGCCATGTATTCTCTTAGTTCGGGAGATATCATTGAAACAACCTATGGCAGCGGCGTTATCAGCCCGACGATCAGTGGTACCGGAAGAACATTCAAATGGCAGGATGTGGCGCTGAGCTTTAGCTACGGTCGCTATTTAACTGACAGGTTCTCTATTGGCTTTACAGTAAAGTATATTCAGGAAACTGCCGCGATATTTACGTCAAACGGCTGGGCGGCCGATGTCGGCACGCTCTACGACACCGGTTTCAGAGGATTCAAGATTGGCATGGTTATTACCAATTTTGGCGGAGACATGAGATTTGAACGGGTGGATTATCCTCTGCCGATTAATTTCAAGTTCGGAGCCTCAATAAATGTTATTGAACAGGTTGACCATTTTGTAACATTCGCTGCCGAAGGCTGGCATCCCTCGGACAACCTTGAAAAATATAACACCGGAGTAGAATATACATTTAAGGATATGGTATCTCTCCGCGCAGGTGCGCGATTCAATTATGACGTTGACGGTCTGACCGCCGGAGGCGGCTTGAGACTGCCTTTTAACGAAGATCAGGAAATTCGGATAGATTATGCCTATCAGGATTTTGGTATATTAACTGAAGTACATCGCTTTACTTTATCATTTGCATTTTAGTCAGAAGGATTATTATAGTAATGGACAATGTTGCAAAGAATAGATTGGTTTCGACTTTACTGCTTTTTCTCCTGCTCTTAGTGCCTCTTGGTCTGCTGTTTGTGTCTGGCTGTAGTTCGGACTGGCAGGGAGAAGCAACAGGAAATATAGCTCCGATAGTTGGTTTTATTAATTCTCCGCCGGAAAGTACTAATTTTTCAAGAAATTCTGTAATCTATTGGTGGGGAAGTGACCCGGACGGAATTATAGCATTTTTCCGCTATCATGTAGCAACCTTTGATGAACTTGGCCCCGATGCACCGGAAGTATATATCCAGCAAGTTAATGATACCGACTGGACTGTTCTGGAAGTCGATGTCTCTAATTCGCAGCCGGGCACACAGGATATTATTAAACTTTCAGCCGATCTTGATGACCCTGTCAATACTTTCGTTCAGCAGTATGTTTTTTTACAGGCTTTTGACGAAGAAGGCATGGGTTCTATAATTGTATGGAGAATTTTCGGAAGAAATGACAATCCGCCCCAGACGATTCTATTTAACCCGTCCTCTGCTGATCTGCCTTTTGTCGATGCCGCGCAGGCGGGAGGTGTAATTACCGGTGTTAAGATGCGCTGGAAAGGTGAAGATTTGATCGACTTCCCGCAGGATCCGCCTCCTTTTGAATTTGAGTACCGCTTATACGGACCTTACAACGATTCCATATTTAATCTTATCAGTACCCAGTTTTTCACAAGAAAGTATGTTACCTCTGATGGAAACGTTTTTAATCTCGGAGATACCATAATAAAATGCGATACTACCATTACGCTGCCGCAGTTGATTGTATGTGATACGACGATAGATTCAATTCCTATGCCGCCAGTTACTACCATCACCTGCGATACCACGACACTTGCTCCAGATACCGCCATCACCTGCGACACGCTGGTTGTCAGTCTGACAACTCCGACTGATGCTCGCGGCGGACTGGAAGACTTCTTTGATATAGAGGACACTTTATTTACCGGAGATTCTATTTTAAATGCTGTGGTGTTTCGGTCAACCAACAGCATTGACGGTGGACCCTGGGTTGAAAAGACCGCTGATACAATTTTTAACGTGTTTGCTACTTATAAAGCTAACATAGCACCGGCCGCAGACACCACTGTGGAAATGAGTTTTGTTTTCTGGATTCGCTGCCGAGACGATGCTCAGGTGCCCGATATAGTGCCTGCATTTAAAACAGTAAGAGTGCTTAACCCCCGTTATGAGCGTGAAATTGTGATTGTAGACGGTACCGAGTACCTGTTCACTACGAAGTGGTCGAACCGCTCGCTGCACGTAGATTCAGCAAAAGGGTTATGGTATGATGTCATAAAGAAATGGGCAGATTCGCGAGAGGGTTCCTCTTTGTATCTTGATACTTCAATAATAGCGAATCTACCAGGAAAAAATTACAGAGACTATCTGCAAACGAAAAATACAGCCGAAAGCGTTCCTCTGGCTACTCTCTTGAAACACAAACTGATTATATTGTATAATGAAAGTGCTAAGCATGCGGGTATTGATAATTACGTTCTGCCGAACATTTATAAAGCTATTGACGCCGGGGTAAATGTATGGGTAATGATGCGTGCTGCAGTAGGACCAGGCGACCGAAACCCGCTGCAACTTAATGGGGCGAGTCCTAACTACGCCCGGTATTTTGGAGTAACACAAGTAGTTTACACAGGCTGGGGTTGTCACGCAATAGGTACAAACTGTTCTCCTCAAGCCCGTATTGAAGATTTCATTGGTGCCACGGCCAGACAGCCCGGCTGGGTTGATATGGTTGTGGATACTTTCAGATTACGCACTATGCTTAACTGGAGTGCCTCGACGGATACAAACCTCCACTGGTATCCCACGCAGCTTAACTATGGTCTACCGGAAGTAGGCTGGAGTATCAGAACTTTTGGTACCGAACTGCTCTACAAATATAAGTCTTTCTACGGTCCGACACATCCTCTTGGAGAACCATTCGTTTTTGAAGCTGCACCGGTTGCCCACAGGCTAAACGCCGGATTGTACAGAACAGTGCACTGTAACTTTTCTCCTATGGTGCTGGATATACTCGCTTTCCAGAGCATGGCAGACTCTGTACTGAACTGGTTGTACGACCCCTCTTTGGGAACGGGAGCACCGCCTGCCAAACCGCGTTACAATGATTCCAAGCTGAGTCTCACAATAGAAAATGCAAGGGAGAATTACAGAGCACGAGTAGAAGAGTACGAAAGGATGTGTGGTGAACAGGAAGCTGCCGGAATGAGATAGAACTGATTTGAATTTGATTATGAAAGACCTTGCCTTTTTTTATGGTCTATCAAAAATTTGACTGGTTGGAAAAAGTTTTTTTGCTTCAGCAATAACCGAATATGCAGCCGAAA
>JADFLZ010000283.1 GCA_022564135.1 Candidatus Zixiibacteriota bacterium | reverse complement strand
GATTTGACTTATATTGTTGATTTCATCTTCAGGTCAGGTCCAAATGCAGATTGCCCTGGCGAAGGGGATATTAATGGCGATGGAACCCCGCTGAATATACTTGATCTGACCTTTACTGTAGATTTCATATTCAGAGGCGGTCAGGCAGCTCCGGGCTGTTTATAAGCAAACTCCGAGAGGTGCCTCAAAATGAGCTTGACAGGTGTGCCTTGGTGTCCATATTTTAAATTAGTTAGGCTTTTGGGGAGCGTGTATTATTAGAGCTCTCTGAATTTGACTTATAATCCAGAGAGCTTAGCTCAACAAATTCAATTCTTAAACGCGTCCCATAAGTATACATCACTATCAATTAACTTCTGACTTTGTTTGTGGGAACAGGATCAGGTAGGGTTATTGCATTGAAACAAATCAGCAAATTTATCCTTTCGCAGAATTTGAAAGAAGATACTCTGTCTGATTCTCTTAACAATAAACTCATGGCTTTGATGAATTAAAATAATTGGAGGCTTTAAAATGCATAATTTTCTAAAACTGATAATCACCGGAGTGTTGTTCTTTTGCGTTTGCATTTTAGGAATCACGGCCAACGCAGCTACTATACCCCAATCTACAGAGCAGCTGGTTGAAAATTCCAGCGATGTAATCAGAGGCAGGGTTATAAGCCAGATTTCTCAGTGGAATGAGACTCATACTACGATTTACACCGACGTTACGATTGAGATTACTGAGATTGTATTTGGCTCTGTTACCAAGGGAGCAACTATATCGGTTTACGTTCCCGGTGGAATAGTAAATGACACCGGACTCAGAGTTGAGCATTCTCCGGAGTTTGAAGACGGGGAAGAGGTGATTCTCTTTTTGACTGAACTTGATAATCTCTACAGCGTGACCAGCTGGGAAATGGGAAAATTCAGAGTTGAAAACGCTAATGTTGTAGAAAAGAACCTGCCGGTTTCAGAATTTATTACTGAAATCAAAGCGGCCAAACGTTAACCCGAAACTGTAAGGAGAATATGATGAAAACAAAAAGATTTTGTCTCCTGGCAGTAGCCGGGTTAATTCTGCTCGGGCTGCTGGCTGTGAATTCGACCCTGGCATTTGATTATAACAGATCTGCCTGGTGCTGCGAGAATGAAATTATTTATTGCATAAACCCCGAAGAACCTGATACAGTCTGCGGTAATAATCCGCGAAGTATCATAGATGTAGTCAATGCCGCAGCTGCTTCCTGGAATGCCCAAGGGGCGGCTTTCCAACTGGTTTACGGCGGAACTACAAGTAATCGTGGTTGTGAAGCTGACCTGGCTGACCCGATGGGGTTCTGCATTGGTACATTTGACGGTCAAAACGTAGTTTCAATGGCTAATTGTTCCATGCCGCCGGGTGTTTTGGCAACTGCCTTCTGGTGGTTTATCGTTAACCCCGGGGCAGTCAACGATTGTTGCATTTTTGAAGCAGACATTTGTTTTTCGCATGATTACTCATGGTTTAAAGACCAGGATTCATTGGCATGTCCGAGCGACTGCTATGATATGCAAAGTGTCGCAACTCATGAATTCGGACACTGGATCTCCCTGGGACACGAAGATGATGTCGGAGTTCTAGGCTATCGGCCGGTTATGTTTTCATCGTTTGCATTCTGTGAAGAACGCAGAGCCATTACAGCTGATGATGCCGCTGGTCTGTTATACGCATATGATGCCACCGGTGTAATTGTTTCATCGCAGCGGTGTGAAACCAGGCACAGCCACCCGGCTTATGCGACCTCGCCAAAAACTCCAATGTTTATGCAGTGTGAATTTGTTGAATGTGAAGGCGGCGGCGGTGAATGTCCTCCCGGCAAGCCGTTCTGTGACAGCACATTCTATGATCCCTGCCTGCTAATTTGTCCTCAGTCCGATGTGGTTTTCCGTGTCACGGTCAAAGACAGTTGCGGTAATCCAATCTGTGACTCCACGGGAACATTCTTAGATTTCAGTGGATGTTCGCAGGCAATCCCATGTTCCGGTGAAGAGCCTGACTGGCCGCTTGTTTTCCCGGATTCATGTGATCCCGCTTCTGGCACACACTTTTTTACAGTAGATGCAGGTATCAAAGTTTGCGACGTATGCGACGCGGCTCTGTTTATTGACAGTCAATTTTGTGTAACCGTTCCAACTCGATTCCTCGACAACGATGGCGATTTGTGCGTAACAAATGCTGACTTTGTTGGTGGCAGGGTTTGCGAAGATTTCAACTGTAACTTCTCAAGTGATGCTGATGACGAAATCATTTGGGCTGCCCACCTGGGTCACTGCTGTCCGGGTGGCGACACAGAAACTTGCTGTGAGTACCACAAATCACCGTATACAGACTATGCACCCAACGGCATGCCCGACTTTGACCAGAAAGCGGCAGCTCACTGGGCAGACATAAACGGCAATTGGTCGCATTGCGGTCCTGTGGCGGTTGCAAACTGTCTCTGGTGGTTCGATTCAAAGTTCGAACCAAATCCAGTTGATCCAAGACCGTTTGGAGTTACCCCGCCAAATGACGGCTATGGTTTAGTTACAACTTATGTAGGGACTCTGGACGACCATGATACGAGTAACGTAATACCGCTGGTAGATGAACTTGCAGCTTTTATGAATACTAACAATCCGGGAGTGGGCTTTGGCACTAATATTGACAGCCTGGTATCCGGCACCAGGCAATACATTGCTTCCAGAGGTCTGTCTGCGGAATATAACGATTCACTCTACCAATGGCCCTCCTACTCGCTCATTAGAGATGAAGTTCTGCAGAGCTACGATGTAATTCTGCTGCTGGGGATTTATTCAGACCTCGGCGGAGGCAACTGCTGTCGCATCGGCGGTCACTATGTGACTGTAGCCGGAGTCTGTACTACCGACTTCAAAATTTGTATTTCTGATCCTTTCTTTGATGTTCTTGAGGGTGAACCTCCGGCAGGTTCAGCACATGGGGCGACTGTTCATAACGATGCCTTTAACATCAGTGGCCCGCATGGACAAATTCAGCATGACCAGTACGGTCTTGCTGCTGCCGGATTCGGCTGCATTGGCGGCGGTGTTACTGCAGAAATTGTGAGCAATTACCCCATTGGTGACCTTGCAAATTTCGAAGACCAAAACGGAGAGTCGCAATGTTCATTTGATCAGCCCTTTGTTGTCATAGAATATGCTTACATAATTTGTCCGGATACTAGCGGATGCCCGGACGCAGACAATGATGGCATTTGCGACCCAGATGACAACTGTCCGACCGTATCTAATCCGGGTCAAGCGGATGTCGATAACGATGGAATTGGCGACGCCTGCGATAACTGCCCGTCAGACTTTAATCCGAGTCAAGGCGATTCCGACAACGATACTGTGGGTGATGCCTGTGATATTTGTCCCGGCTTCGATGATCTTCAGGATGGCGACGGAGACGGAGTCCCAGATAGCTGTGATAATTGTCCGGTTATCTTTAATCCCTTACAAGAGGACTTCGATGGCGACGGAATCGGAGATTCCTGCTGTAGTGTGGGCTCTTGCGGGGACTTGAATGGCGACGGCACCGATGCTAATATCCTCGATTTGACGTTCATCGTTGACTATATCTTCCGTGGTAGCGGTAAGCGCGGTGGCTGTCCGAACGAGTCGGACGTTAACGGGGATGGCTCAATTGCTGACATTCTTGATTTGACCTATCTAGTTGACAGGATATTTCGAGGAGGTCCACCACCACCGCCGTGCTGATGAACTGAAGACTTTACTTTAAGAGTAGACAACAGCCGCCTGACAAATAGAAAGTCAAGCGGCTGTTTTATTTAAGTCGTATTATGAAAGAACAAAAAAGAGGGTGCAGCTCTGGTTGGGTAGAGGGGGCTAGGAAACTACCCAGGGACAGCAGAGAGACACCCT
>JADFLZ010000282.1 GCA_022564135.1 Candidatus Zixiibacteriota bacterium | reverse complement strand
AATTTTATCGACCCAAATTCAATAATCTATGTCAAAAAAGAGCAAGATTATTTCAAGTGGGTCTTTGGCCTGATGGTATTTGCGCTGGCTATGATGTTGACTTTATCTGAAGTCGGTTAAGGCTTTTTGATAAACTAACAGACCCCAAAGCCTGCCTCCTACAGCTACCAGAATGGTCAATAGATGGATGTGAACTAAAGACCTCCAAAGAATTTGTTTCAAGTTCCCATCCCTCCCTTCGAACGCCCTGAGGGATTATTTCTTCCGGGCGTTTTTTATTGTCTCAGATTTTTCCTACCCGGGGCGCAATAGAAACAGAACTGCGGGTCCTGAGCGGCCAGAGAGCCAGGGCTAAAGCCATCAGGGCATCACAGTCGCTGTTGTTGTCCCATAAAGCGCCGCGAAGTTCACTTTCAAGCGACCAGACCTTGCCGGCGCCATCGGGAAGCTCCCACTTGTCATAACCGATTTTATCCTGAGCATGAAAAAGTTCAACATTGGTTAGTAATTCTGCTTTGGAATTTGCCGTAAATATGACCGAAACAGGATTGTACTCTTTTAATTGTTCAACGACCACATCCCCCAGTCCGGTAGCATCGACTACCAGCTCTCCCGGATATTTATGCTGTCTTGACTTTATTTTTTCTATGACGACCGCCCAGTCGAACATTTTTAGCCGTTCCAGTTCAACTATCCTGGCGCGGCCATTTGAGACTTCGATAGTGATGCCAACTGTGGCGGTCCGTTTCCGGGCCAGATCCCAGCCTGATATATACAGCGGACTGTCAATAGAGGCTGGCTTTGAGATAATTGATTGCAGCGCTCTGTCTATATAGCTGCCTTTTAAGATTTCACCGCCGCTGTCGACGAACTGTCCCATTATATTCTGCTTGACTCTTTTGTCTGAAAAGTATTTGACCCGCTCACCCAGATATTTTTCTGAGATATACGGATTTTCGCGGCTGTCTCCATATTGCAGATAACCGGGGTTTTTGTTTTTGAAAATTTTCATAGCGCGATTGTAGAACCAGTTTTTGCCGTTCGGAGTTGATACTAAAAAAAGGCGGCCTTCGCGGTCGGCCAGACGCATCTGAATAACTTCTTCAACCACAAACTCAGGGTCGGACTCAAAAGCGACTTCGTCAAAAATAAAGAGGTCGTAGTCCTGACCTAACAGGTACTGTCCTTTGTTTTGAGTCGTGCGGGATTCGATGGTGGCGTTATTGCCGAAGACCATCTTGGGATAGGGCGTCATGGTAACTTTTTTGATAAGCGGTTGTAATATTTCTGACTGGTTGACGAGGTTGTAAGCCGTATTAAAAATTATATTGGCCTGGTCCTGCGTGATAGAAGCGGTAACTATTTTGTAGGGCAGACGGCCGTCGTATTTGAGCGGCCGAATTTTATAAAGCGCGTGGTGAATAATGTTGACCGCACAGACAAAAGATTTCCCCCAGCGGTTGCCGGTCACCAGGATATTTTCCTGCTCTCTGGCATTATTCAGCCAGTCTATCTGACCCGGATGAAGATTTACGCCAAGAACCGCGCTGGCAAAATAGTCCGGCTGGCTCAGTCCTCTCTGCCAGTCAATCTTTTGGTAAGAATCGGTTATACCAGCGCTCCCGCTTTGTCGCGGGCGATTTTTTGGTCTATCAGACCTGCCTGATAGAGCTTTAGAATGTTATCAATATCTTTGGACTTAATAACGCTTTCATCTGAAGCCTGATAGGTAAAGCTGTTATCGAATTCAAAACGGCAGGTTGCGTTTATTCCGGCCAGTGCCAGATCGATATTTCCGATCCATTCCAAAAACTGGCTGACTTCGGACTGAATCGAACGTACCTGCCTCATTATCAGATCAAATTTGAAAGCCGACCAGGTGGTAGTCGCTCCGTAAGAATAACCGAGCATAAAAGGAGCTAAGTTCGTACCGGCACAAATCTCTTCAATCATAGCCCGGTGATTTAAAAACCAGCTGTTGGCAACCGAGCGCGGGCTGTTGGGTCCTAAATGTTCTATCAGAACATTATCCCAGGTAACCGGGTTGTCATCAACGTCGAGACCTTTCATCATCCTGACGGTGGAGTCGAAGTATTCGTTGATGCGCTTAACATAAGCGTTATCAGACTCGCCACTGTTTCGATTGGGAGGAGATATCTTGACATGAAGTCGATGGTAGCCGGAGTTATGTACCGCCCGGCGCATATCATTGACCAGCTGCTGCTCAATGGCGCTGACAAACGGAATCGCCTGCAAGATAGAACGCCCCAGCGGGCGCTGCTGTGAGACGTTTAAGGGAATGTAATAAAAATCGAGCCGGTCGAGTTTGAGCTGACTACTTACAGACTCAAGGACGAGCTGGCGCTTGCCGTTTTCGTCATTTAAGCGAACGTCTATGGGGTCGACTGGGATAAACCGGTCGATTCCGGTAGCATCTTTTCTGACAGTCAAAAAACCGCCAAAGAGACCGTCGCGATAAAGCGAATAATAAAGATCTGTCAGAAATGTTGTTAATGACTGAGGATTGCCCGAAGCACCATAGCTAAGCCGCTCGGACAGAAATTTCAGACGGTTGCTGGCCGCCAGCTGACTTTTTTCGGTATCTGAATCACTGACTTTGAACTGCCCCGGTGAAGCCGAAAGCCGCACCCAGGTCCAGATACAGGCATGGACAGTCGGGATATTGTCGGTCAAAAAACGGTAGAGCATCGTCTTAAAGCGGCCGGTCTGCATATCATTTTGCGACCAGTCCATCAGGGAACTTATCTGCCCTGAAGTTTTAAGCGCTGAAATCTGGGCTGTCCGCGGAGACTGCAGCCGGGAGCTTGAATTTTCTGAAACCGTTGAATTGCTGTTTTTCTGGCGAAAAGGCCACATAATCTTTCCTTTTTCAAACCCTTTCAGTAGAATATCAGCATCATTTCTATATGAATTTTGACTGGCCAATAGCACTCAAACGAGCTGTGGTCGTCCCTAATTGCTTGTAAGGGCATAAATTAGACAGTATATTAGGCGGGTTCTAACAGTCAATGAATTGGAGGTAATACCGATTATTACCAGATACGAGCAGGAAATTAGAACTTACTGCTTCTATGATAGTAGAATTGATAGGATTTTAGATACCACCTTTTGAGAAATAAAAATTGAGAAATGAGATTTGAGAATCGAGGAATGATGAACAGAGTTATAACGATAGTTACCTTTTGCCTGTTGCTTGCCGCTGTCTCAAATGCACAGACAGATCATTACGGCAAAACCGATACACTATACGCCGACGTAGAAAAGACCGGCGAAGACAGCTGGACAATTACCATCTCATTGACCAATGATGAATACATTGGCGGCATGTCGATACCTCTTAAAATGAACTGCGGAACTGTAAAAATTGTCGGTGACTCGGCGATTTATACCGGCGGCCGGGTTGACCACTTTACCATGAAAATCTTCCGGCCGGATACGGCCATTCAATGTATTACTCTGGGTATGGTCGCTAATTTAGGACCGACCAACAAAACACTGCCCCCCGGAAGCGGTCGGCTGGTGACTATTTATGTTTCATCGCTCGACGGCAGCCCCATGGAAAAACTGGTAGTTGATACTGCCACGACTTCTCCGAGCAACAGCCTGATGTTAGTAGCCGACAGAATTCAGCAGACCGATCCGCCGGATACTATCCCCTTTGGCGATAGCAAAAAGTTAGAGATTATCCCTGTGTTTGTAATCCGGACACCGAAATAAGTTTTAGACTATTGTCATTCCTGCTTTTTTGGCTTTCTAGTTTTTTTGCCTTTCCAGCTTTAGTCCCGTGTAGTCACGGGGCGCAGGCTGGAATCCATCTTTCTAAAAGTCATACTTCGACTCCGCTCAGCATGACACGCAAAATCAAAGTTCTGTCATTCCCGCTTTAGTCCCGAGCGAAGCG
>JADFLZ010000281.1 GCA_022564135.1 Candidatus Zixiibacteriota bacterium | reverse complement strand
TCAGCCGTACTTGCGAAAGACCGGTAGATGAATCGGCCGCCCAGACAGCAGACTGTCCCATACAGATAAGCGTGCCGCCGTTTTTTATCCAGCTTTTGATTTTACTTGTGCCGGATTTACCAAATCGCTCACCCAATGCAGAACCCCAGCCGGTCGGCACGATCAGGACGTTATACTTGGCCAGATCCGTCCGCTGCAAATTTTCCAGGTACAAAAGCGAATGCGGTATTTCAATCTGTTTATCCAGCGAAAACCAGAGCGTGGCAAAAGATGTCCAGCTGAAGGGGCTTCCGGTAAGCAGAGCCACCCGCGGCTGGCGAAGAACTTTAAAGGTCGGCGCACCCAGGTAAGAACCCTTTGATGAACTGCCGGAGTTCACACCATAAATGTTTATGCCAATCTCAGTGGCTATTTCGCTTAAGATTTCAACTAAGTCATCACGATTGCCGCGGCTGCGAATGACCAGGGCGCCGGCCTGATAGTCTCTGTTTTCGAGCGTGAACGGTTTCTGAGAACCAAATACGATAATTTCTTTTTGAAAAAGAAGATTAAGCGCCCGATAGGTTTTCTCGCCTTCCATATCTATAACAAAGGCATACTTTGCTTCAGGCTGATGCAGCTCTCCTGTTCCCTTCGAAAGTTCTATTACGTTTTCGGCGGCGACAGAAACAGCAGAGTTGGTGCTGTAAGCGTCGAGATTATAGGCCACCGGAGCTGACCAGGCGGTGACTTCGTAGACACGGGTATCGCCGTGCTTTTCAAGTTCCCGGCGCTCTTCTTTTAAGAATTCAGCGCTGAAATGTGGATCAAACTCAAAAATCGTTTTAGCCAGAGCGCCATGGGCCTGAGCTGTGCTGACTATGTAAGTTCCGGCAGCAAAAGATTTTGAGCGATATTCTTTGCCGTAGATATTCGTCGCTTTGCCGACCGTAAACGATTTCGCGGCCCGGCTGACTTGAATATTCTGGTCGAGCAATGATTGTATAAACCTGTTCATTTTCAGCTTATCTCTGCCTGGTTCTATCAGATATTTTAGTCCGCTGTTTTGCCCCTGTTTTAAGATGGCCAGGCGCGTGTCGCGATAATCAGACAAAAGTTCGCGGCGGTTGTTGGCCACCGTATAAAGATTGGTCAACGACGAGGTAAACTGATGGTTGACCGATTCGTGGTAGGATAAAACATAATCGTCGCCTTGTTTCACAAAAGCTCCGTCAACACCGGCCTGTTCGTACAAAATCCCAATCGACCCAAAAAATGTCGACCAGGCCGAGCCATAGCCGGGATACCACTGCTCGTGCCACTCACCGACATAATACGGCCAGCGGTGCGCATCAAACGAACCAGCCTGCTCTTTTGAAAAAACATCCCACCATTTACGGACGTTTTCAGGAGTGTTGGCATTTATCGGTTCACGAGGGGGAGTGAACAGATAGGTGGCATTGGCTCCCATCTCATGAGCATCGACTGTCATGACCGGGTTGTAATCTAAAATTGTCCGCAGTTTGCCTTTTGTTTCCGGCTGGTTGACCAAAATCCAGTCGCGGTTAAGATCAAACAAATAATGGTTGCCGCGTCCGGCCGGCCAGACGCCGCCGTGCTGCAGCGAATGACGGTCGTAGTTGGGAGTGTAGCTGCGGTAAGTCTGCAGCATCGACAAATACCGCTCCCGCCCATCGGGGTTTTCGGTCGGGTCAATTATGACAATGACATTTTTTAAAAGATGAAGCGTGACCGAATCTCTGCCTGCCGCCAGATGATATAACAGCTGCATAGCGGCATCGACCCCCGAAATCTCATCACCATGGATGCTATAGCCCAGCCAGGCAAAAGCAGGCAGGTCATCTAAAAGAGATTTTCGTTCGGCTGTGGTCAAGTTAATTGTCGGGTCGGCCAGACGGGACATGTTATCTCTATGTTCTTTGAGTTTCGCCAGATTTTCTTTGGTGGATATAAAAATGTTAAAAAGCTCACGGCCTTCGTGGGTGGTGCCGTGGGTCTCTAATCTGACGCGGTCACTTGTCTCTGCTAAGAGATTAATATATTCGACCAGATTATTGTACCTGACCGGCCAGGTACCTATGGGGTGTCCGAATATTTCTTTTGGCTCAGCGACAGAGACGTCGTAATTGCCGCCGCTATAAAAAGGCAGAGTGTCAATATCGGCCAGCTTATTGGGTGAAAAAGATGGATGGGTCGAAGCAAAGGCCGACACGGCCAGAAATAGCAGAAAAATTAATCCAACAGTGAGGTAGTTAGTCGTCTGGTATAGCTTGGACATTCAAAGCTCCTTATTATTGATTTTGATTTCTGAGTAATTAAGCAGCAGATATAAGCTCTGTAAAGCGAAATTGCGCCGAACCGTCTAACTCGCCAGACAACAAATCATTCATTTGTTTCGTCTGATACTACAACATCAACCGGGTGCAGTTTGTATTCTAAAATCTGCAGCAGCGTCATGAATACCGCTGCAATCAGTGGTCCTAAAATAAGCCCCAAAAGTCCGAACAAAGAAATTCCGCCTAAAATGGAGAAAAACAAAAGCAGCGGATGTATCGACGTTCGTCCGGATATCATGATCGGTCTGAGGACATTATCGACCTGACTGATAATTAGCATGCCTATACCGATTATCAAAAAGCCCTGTAAAAAAGAGCCGCCTATCATCAGAATTAAGCCGGCCGGAATATAAACCACAAAGGCGCCCACAATGGGGATAATAGATAACAGCGCCATCACCGCTCCCCAGAAGACAGGTGAAGTGAAATCAAATATCCAGAACATTATTCCTCCCAGAAGACCCTGCAGCAGCGCAATGACCACACCGCCGTACATAGTGGCATAAATGACTTCACGCAGGCGCTTGAAAGTTATATCAACCTGTTCGACTGTCAGGGGAATTAGTCTTTTTATCTGATGTATTATCTCGTCGCCGTCTTTGAAGAAATAGTACATGCTGAAAATCATCAGACCGAAGTAAAAGATAAATTTGGTGCCGTTGGTTATAAGCCAGCTGGTCTGGGTAAACAGAAACCCGCCAAGATTATCGGCGGCTTGTTTAATGAGACTGTCTAAATTTATCTCAGACAGATCATAGTACTGCGAGAGCTTCGATTTCACCGTCTCGAGCCAGGGCAGGTCGACCGCCAGAGTTTTCTCCAGCTGCCCGCTTTGATACATAGCATTTACTTTGGCCACGGCAATCGTTGCTTCGTTTATCAGCACCCCGAACAGGTAGGCAAAGGGACCGATTATCAGGATGATTATTCCGGCTGTTAAAATTAACGAAGGAATTACTTCAGATTTCAGCTTCCGA
This sequence comes from Candidatus Zixiibacteriota bacterium, assembly GCA_022564135.1. Lineage (GTDB taxonomy): Bacteria > Zixibacteria > MSB-5A5 > GN15 > FEB-12 > JACZWU01. Next base: position 622 of record JADFLZ010000281.1, on the reverse strand, counting down.
GAAAGTTTTTCATAAAGGGGATAAAAAATTATTACAAAGACAGCCGCCCAGCTTATGGGCGCAAAGAAATCTATCATCAGACTGTAAAATAAATAGAAAAAGATTGAGACAAACGACAGGAATAAAAATATCAGAACATGTTCACGCTTCATTGTTTTATCGATTTTTTCTCATGCGATTACCGCAATTTAGCTCAGGCAGAATCCGATGGCAACCATAAAGCGGAGCCGCAATTCTCTCAGATTCGTTCTATCAAGTTCACATAATCAAAAAGACTAAATATAATTGCGCAATAATGGAGCAAAACTGCTCAATCTTTGTAGTCCATTTTTAGTACAGCGCTACGGTTTATAATAAGATTATGCGCTGCCGGAATTCTGCCGTTAAGTCAAAAATCCAAGTTTTCAAGGAATTTCTATTAGACCAGCCCGCCGCCGAACTCCCGTAACTAACAATAGAACAATAGGTTAACTAAACCAGATGCCCTACCCCAAGAGTATTGTTGCAAACTGCGACTGTGACCACAGTTAAGAGGTCGTAGAAAACAGTAAGTCTCAAGACCACCGATTCTCAGAATCCGGTTAACTTAGAGAAACCGGGACAAAATTGTTAAGCGATTGTG
>JADFLZ010000280.1 GCA_022564135.1 Candidatus Zixiibacteriota bacterium | reverse complement strand
CTCTCAGGCCAATCATAGCTGATTCGGAGATATCTATGGGCACATACTGGAAATCGAGCTTTGCTTCTGAAAATTTCTCCAGCAGAATTTTTGTTTTGCGGCCAAATCCGGCGCCGAGTTCTATTAAATTGAACGGCTCATCTTTGACAGTATCAATAATTTTGTCAGCCTGATTGGAAAGAATATCTATTTCGCAGTCAGTCAGGTAATATTCGGGCACGAACGTAATTTCACTGAATAGTTTGCTGCCGTTTTCATCATAAAGATATTTTGAGGGAATTCGTTTTGGTTTATCTGAGAGACCTACCAGAATATCCAGCGCAAAGGCGTGGGTCGGCCCGAACGATTCGGCGTAATCTTTTTCCTGAAGAATCTTATAATTTGCAGGCATTATAAGCTAAGTCTGATTCTTGTGAATTTAATTGTCTTTTCTCTTCAGTCAGCATGATTACACCTGTCTGTTTTATAGAATTACTTTTAAAATCAGGAATAATTATAGCACACCAAATAATCGTGTCAACCATATAAGAGAGAATGTGATTTGGGCAACTATTCGACAATTTTTTCTGCTAAGTAGCTGGCAGCTTTTTGGGTCGGTTCTTTGTCAATATCTACCATCATATTGGCCTGCTGCATCAGCTGGTTACTAATACTGCCTATTATCGGCATCAGGGCTTTGATTAAATTCTGATTTTCTGAAGCCTGAGGGGACAATAGCAAAACCGCATCGTAAGGCGGCAAAGCCTGCTTCGGATCTTTTAATATAACCAGGTCATGGGCTGCAATGCGGCCATCGGTAGAGTAGGCGGTGACCACGTCGATTCTATTGGCGTCGATAGCCGCATACATCAGAGCATGGTCCATCGAAACTGTTTCATAAAAATGTAAATTGTAATTGTCGCGTATGGCAAACCATTCGGGACGGGAGAAAAATTCGTAGTCGCTGCCTATTAGTAAATTAGGAGAATGTCTTGACAAATCTGCGATCGACTCAAGTTCAAGCGACTTGGCCAGGCCGGCTGTGACAGCCAGGGCATAAGTGTTTTCAAAGCCGATGGCGCCCAGGCAGAGAACGTTATGTTTTTCTTGCAGCCAGTCTGTCATCTCCTGCAATACGATATCGGGTGACTTGGTGTCGCTCCGTTTCATATGGTTGGCCCAGATGGTGCCGCTGTAATCTATATAGCAGTCAACCTCGTTATTTTTTAAGGCATCAAATAAAATAGTCGAGCCCATGCTCGAGCGGCTGTCTGTATTAAAGCCGGACTCTTTGAGCATGGCTGCCATCAGGTCGCTCAAAATATATTGCTCCGTAAAAGTTTTGGCGCCAATAGATATTACCGGCCCGGATTTGGCCGAATCGTATTTGAAAGCGTACGCTGACAGACCGCCAAAAAGTACGATTATCAGACCAAGCGCGGCCAGGCCGCCTTTAAAAGCATTTCTCTGAGTGACGGCAATTTCGCTGAGTCGAATCAAACCGTCAAGAATAATGGCCAGCAGAGCCGCGGCGATACAGCCGACCAGTACCGAAGTATGATTCTGAGTATGCAGGCCGCTGAAAATATAGTTGCCTAAACTTTTTGCTCCGACAGCAGTGGATAAAGTAGCTGTGCCGACCACCCAGACAGTCGAGGTTCTTATACCGGCAATAATTATCGGCAGCGCCACCGGCAGTTCAACTTTCCAGAGCATCTGATTAGAGGTCATACCCAGTCCGCGGGCAGCCTCGATTAACGAAGGGTCAACTTCGGAAATTCCTGTAACAGTGTTGCGCAGTATCGGCAGCATGCTGTATAGAAAAAGGGCGACCAATGCCGGAACAAAGCCAATCTGCCCCAAAAGCGGCACCATCAGAGCCAACAGGGCGATACCGGGAATTGTCTGCATGACACTTGCAAAAGACAGCACCGGCCAGCGCAGTTTTTTTATGCGTGTGACTGCAATAGCAGTTGGCAGACAGACAATAATACCCAGAGAAAGAGCCGATATCGTAATAAGCAGATGGCTGCCCAGATAATCCGGCAAGAGCTGCAGCTGCAGAATTAAATTTTCACTCATGGCCGCTGCTGTCTTTTCTGTCTAATAATTTATCAAGCTTTTCAAACTGTGAGCGCGGTGTCTGCATCAGGCTGCTGACATAGGGGTCGTCTTCCATCGACATCATTTCATGCGGTGTGCCGACAGCTACAATGCGCCCTTTGCGCATGACTGCAATCCTGTCAGCAAGTAGCAGAGCTTCCATAATATCATGCGTGACTAAAACGACTGTCAGCTTAAGCTCTTTTCTGATTTTGCTGAATTCCTGCTGAAGTTCGTTGCGGGTTATGGGGTCAAGCGCCCCGAAGGGTTCGTCCATCAGCATAATTTTTGAACCGGCAGCCAATGCCCGGGCCAGGCCGACACGCTGCTTTTGTCCGCCGGAAAGTTCAGCCGGTTTTCTGTTTTTGTATTCGGTGGCCTCTAAGCCGACTAAAGAAAGAAGCTCAGCGGTTCTCTCTTTTATTTTGCCTTTTTCCCAGTCGAGCAGTTCCGGTACGATAGAAATATTTTCAGCAATTGTCATGTGCGGGAAAAGACCAACCCCCTGAAAAACATAACCAATCTGCCGCCTCAGAGTCACCGCATCAAGCGAGGTTATATCTTTACCTTTTACCGATATGCTGCCGCTGGTCGGTTCAATCAGGCGGTTTATCATTTTCAGGGTAGTCGTTTTGCCGCAGCCGGATTCTCCCAGGAGAGCCAGCAGCTCCCCTTCGGCGACTTTCAACGAGATATCTTTTACCGCTGCGGTGCGGCTGTTACTGTATGTTTTGGATATTTCTTGAAGTTCTATCATAACTGTTTTAGGACCGTTACTCACCAAAATTTAGCGATTTGGTTCAAATATCAAGCAATTTCTCGATTCCAACAGCAAGAAATCAGTTGAAATAGCTGTCCGATTGTTCATATTTAGCAGCTTGATAGATACTTGAAAGTAACAGCGGAGATATATAAATGGAAGATCTGTACAGAAAAATAATCGAAGAGATCGGCGAGGATATTACTCGTCCCGGTCTTGAAAAAACTCCCGACAGGGCTGCCAGGGCCATGAAATTTATGACTAAGGGCTACTCAGAAGATATCGAAAAGATTGTCAATAACGCTGTCTTTCCCTCGGACACCAGCGAAATCGTACTGGTCAAAAATATAGAGATGTATTCACTCTGCGAGCATCATATGATGCCTTTTATTGGCAAGTGCCATGCGGCCTATATTCCTAACGGCAAAGTGCTGGGCTTGTCAAAAATTGCGCGGATTGTTGATGTTTTCGCCCGCCGTCTGCAGATACAGGAAAGGCTGACTAAAGAGATTGCCGAGACTATTCAGAAATTTACCGATGCCTCCGGGGTGGCGGTAGTAATCGAAGCGAAGCATTTGTGCATGATGATGCGCGGAGTTGAAAAACAAAACTCGGTCATGACTACTTCCTGCGTACTCGGCGATTTCAGAACAGACCCCAAAACGCGCTCAGAGTTTTTCAGCCTGCTGAGACTCGGCCTGAATACGGAATAGCCAATGTATCTGATATTAAACAAAAGGTTCCGCTTTTCATCATCGCACAGGCTTCATGTAGAGAGCTGGTCGGACGAAGAAAACGCCCGTTTTTTTGGGGGAGAGAGCGGCGGCAAATATGGGCATGGTCATAATTTTGAAACCTGGATGGGTATTCATGGCCCGGTCGATGAAAAGACCGGCATGATTGTAGAGCTGGGGGCGCTCAAAGATAAAATCAACACTCTCATTGACTCGCGCTATGACCACAAATATCTCAATGTCGACACGCTGCCGTTTCACAGACTCAACCCCACACCCGAAAATATAGCAGGGCAGCTGCTGGCCGAAGTCGCCCCGCTTTTGACCGATGAACCTTATGAACTTGTCAAATGCCAGCTTATCGA
>JADFLZ010000279.1 GCA_022564135.1 Candidatus Zixiibacteriota bacterium | reverse complement strand
AGAAATCGGCGGTTTCATAACCGGCGACGGCTTTCCAAAAACAGCAAAAGTTTACCACCGCTTTACTGGCGGCAATTGGCAAACCACCGAAATTGATATTAGAAAAATCAGGCGCGCACCGACAGATTTTGGCGACTCGCTCTCGTTTTCTGTTAAACTCAGGCAGGTCAGCCGGTCGTTTGATTACTATGTCGAGGCCGGACGCACAAAAACAGATATTCAAAAAGTTGATGTAGTCGACAAACCCAGAGTCAACGGCATCAAACTTTCGATTTTTTATCCTGACTATACCGGTCTGGAGCCGACAGTGATCGACGAAAACAACGGTTCGTTTTCGGCAGTCACCGGCAGCCGCGTTAATATCAAAACCAGTTCGAACCTTCCGGTAGAAAAAGTAGAAATGGTTTTTGACAACGAGAGCCGTCTGCCTATGAAAGTCAGCGGCAAAACGGCCGAAGCGTCACTGGTGGTCGAAAATTCGCAGTCATATTATTTCAGACTGACCGACCACTTAGGCGAAGAAAACCCCGACCCGATTCAATACTATGTCACCGAAGTGCCGGATGAGTATCCCTCAATCAGCCTGCTTCGTCCCGGCTTTGATGTCAACCTGACTGAAGAGATGGTATTGCCGCTTAAAGTGCGCATTTTTGATGACTATGGTTTTTCATCTTTGGTGCTAAAATTTACAACCGTCTATCGCGGCAATCCCTCAGAAGAACATGTAGCGGTTATACATTTTCCGGACAAAATTAAAACCGAAGGTGAAATAGAATTTAACTGGGACATGGACCAGCTCAATATGTTCCCCGGTGATTACTGTCTTTATTATTTTGAAGTTGCCGACAATGATAAAATCTCCGGCCCCAAAGTCAGCAAGACCCGCCAGTATGTGGCGCGTCTGCCATCGCTGGATGAAATCATTTCACAATCGGAGCAGGAAACTTCGCGGCGCGTTACCAATACTGAAAGTCTTCTCAGGCAGGGACGCGAGATGGCGGCCAAGCTAAAAGATGCTGCCAGAAAAATGCGCGCCCAGTCAAAAAGTGTCAACAAAGCCGACTGGCAGCAGCAAAAAGAACTGGAAGGCATTGTAGACAAGAACGCTCAGATGGCGGATGAGATTGAAAAGAACGCCGAAGAGATGGAACGGGCGATTGAAAAGATGGCAGAGAACGCTCTCTTGAGCCGTGAAATTTTAGAAAAGATGCAGCAGATTCAAAAACTATTTGAAGAAGTTGCTACTCCTGATATGAAGAAAGCCCAGCAGCGCCTGATGGAAGCTCTCAAAAATATGGATCAAAACGAAATCCAAAAAGCCATGGAAGATTATCAGCTGTCGCAGGAAGAAATGCTGGATCGTCTGGAGCGGACTCTGGCTCTTCTTAAAAAGATGCAGGTTATGCAGAAGATGGAAGCAATGATGCGCAAAGCCGAAGAGCTGGCCGACCGTCAGGAAGAAATGAATAAAGAAACAGAATCGTCTGACAAAGACAAACTTGCGGATTTAAGCAAGACCGAAGATGAACTCAAAAAAGATTTAGAAAAACTTCAAAAAGAAATCGCAGAGTTAAACAAGATGGCCGCTGAAGCCAAGATGGAGGACTCAAAAGAATTAAAAGAGTTCGCCGAGGCTCTGGAAAAAACAGATGCCGGCGAAAACATGCAGCAGATGTCAGACGCCCTAAACCAGAAGAAAAAGAAAAAAGCCTCAAAACAAGGCAAGCAGGCCGAATCGAAACTCCGTGAAATGGTTAACCAGATGCAGCAAATGTTCGCACAAATGCAGGGTGACGACAGCGAAAAAATAAAACAGGAAATGAGAGCGGCTTTAGACGACGCCAACTATCTCTCAAAAAATCAGGAAGAACTTATGCAGCAGTCGGCTCTGATGCAGCAGCAGTCTTCGCTCAAGCGCGAGATGGCCAAGCAGCAGCAGGAACTGGCCAAATCCTGCAACGGTCTGAAAAACAGAATAGCAGAGCTTGGCAAGCAATCACCATTCGTGGCGGCAGAGTTAAACGCTATTGTCCAGCAAGCCACGCAGAAAATGCAGGAAGCTGTTGATGGTTTTGGAGAGAACCGCAGTCAGGCGCAGGCCAAACGCAACCAGCTCGACGCTATGGCGGGCTTAAACAAAGCTTCGTTGCGACTGATGGAATCACTGGATCAGCAAAGCCAATGCGATAATGCCAGCAATTGCAGCAACGGTATGAAACAACTCGAAAAGATGAGTAACCAGCAAAACAAGCTCAACCAGCAGACTCAAAACAGCTGCAATAACCCCGGCGGCAATAACCCAAAGCTGGGTCAGGGAGATCCGCGGGAAAGTTTTGAAAGACTGGCCGGCGAACAGGCCGCTTTGAGAAAATCTCTGGAGCAGTTATCTAAAGAGTTTGGAAACTCGCGGCAAATCTTAGGCAGGCTCAATGATATCGCCCAGGAGATGCGTGAAGTTGAAGAAGCGCTGAGCACAGGTGAAGTCGGCTCAGAAACAACCGAGCGTCAGCTTAAGATATACTCGCGCCTGCTGGAAGCTTCGCGTTCGCTTCAAAGACGGGACTTTACCGAGCAGCGCCAGGCCAGTACAGCCAGTCAGGCGGCGACATATCTGCCGCCGGCCTTATCGAGCGATATCTTAAATGACAGGAGCAGTCTCGAAGACAGGCTTCGTGAATATCTGGGCGGCAATTATCCGGCGCAATATGAAGAACAGATCAAAGCCTATTTTAAAGCGCTGCTGCAAATTCAATCCGGCGGCAGAATAAACCAAAACAGTTCTCAAAACTAAATGCGCTTTAGTCGTTTTGTTATATTAACTGTAATTTGCCTGCTTAGCCTTTCGTTGCAGCTACACGCCGGAGTTACCGAAGCCCGCAAACTGAAGAAGCCGTCCGGCGAAGTGCAGTACAATCTGTCAACCGACCCCAGATTCCAATTAGCCCGTCAGCTGATGTCTTCGCGGGACTTTCAGGCAGCCGCAGACGTTCTTGAAACTCTTTATGAAATCGACCCCGACAATTTAGTCATAAGCAACTCGCTTAAAAGCTGCTACGAGCATCTCAAACAATATGCCAAAGGGGAGCTGCTGCTTAAGAGGCTCATCAAAAAATTTCCCGGCAATGTCAGTTACCAGCTAAATCTGGCGGCAAGTTTTATCGGACAGGGAAAACTGGACGAGGGTAAGAAGATTTACCATGACCTGCTCAGTCAGGTTGACCCTAAACGTCCGTGGGCGCCTGCCTCTGTTATCAGAAGCATGGTCGGAGCAGGTTTAGAAGAAGAGGCTCTTGCAGCAATTTTAGAACTTAGAAAGATCTCCAATGATTCAACTGTCATGGCCCTGGAACGTGCCGGCATTCTCAAAAGCAGACGTGCCTATAAAGAAGCCTGTCAGGAATATTTGATAGTAGTAAGCGACACTTCACGATTTGCTGCCAAAGCAGAAAAGGCACTTTCGGAACTTCTCAGTTTCGGGGAGTCAGCAAATATAGCCGAAGAAGTACTGCTCGGTTTTGCCAATGCTGACTCGTCTAGCCGGGTCTTCCGTCTTTTGTCAGCCTACTATCTTAAAGCCGAGAGATTCGACGACGCCTATCAGTTTGCGCTCAAACAGGATTCTGCGGAAAATTTCAAAGGCACCAGTATCATGCAGTACTTAAGAGAGACAATGGAACGCCAGCTCTACCCCCAGGCTATCAGGATGTGCGAGCAGGCAGTCAAAGAGATTGCCAATAAACCGTACAAAGGGGAGTTCTATTTTAAGTATGCTAAGGCCCTCGCGGAGACTGGCGAGTATGCCGGCGCCATCGCCATTTATGACACCATTGCGGCAACATTCCCTCGGCCTCAGGATAAATGGGAAGCAACTTATCGCATCGGCTCTATCTATCTTAGCAGAACCAGCCAGCCCGAACTGGCTCTGATATATTTCGACTCAGTC